>JBCCSR010001433.1:0-1502 GCA_039199865.1 Bacteroidota bacterium | reverse complement strand
CAACAATTCTTCATTGTCCAGGGGGAGTAAACGAACAATACCAACCCGCCCCGCTAGAGATTGAGAAATATTTTTCCGCAGTAAAAAATTCTGAGAACCAGATAGAATGAAACGTCCCGGCCTTCGATCTTCATCTACAATAGTCTGAAGATAAGCAAACAAGTCTGGCCAACGTTGCGCCTCATCAAAAATAACCTTGTCGTGATATGTTTCCAGAAAGGCTTTCGGGTCGGCCTGGGCCGCTCTCCTTACATCTGGCTGCTCTAACGACACATAACGATAACCTGGATAGAGCGCTCGCAACAGCGTAGTCTTACCCGCTTGTCTTGGCCCCGTAAGACTAATAATCGGAAACATTTTACCCATTTCCCGAATGTGATTGGTCAATCGTCTTGGTATGAGTGTTTCCATAATACTTGTTCAATCAACAAATCGACTCCAAAATTAACAAAAAATCGACAAAATTGGAGTATACTCCAAAACAAACAAAAAATCGACAAAATTGGAGTCTTTTCTCTGTTAATCAGTCCTCACTGAATTAAATGCTCTAAAGCCGCTAAAGTCACCCGCCTGCGGAGCGGCAAAAAATCAGCTCTATCCATCTCCTCCGATGTGGGTTCCAGTTTCGTGGCAAAATAGTACACCCCATCATTGGTCTCCTGGTAGCCCACAAACCAGCCCACCATTTTGGAGCCGTCTATGGCTAGGCCCGTCTTGGCGTAAAGCGTGTATTCCTCGGTTGACTCCATCTCCATGATGGTTTCGAGCGTCTTCATGGTTTTATTTTTGATGGGTAAACGCCCTTCGTAGAGGCGCCCAAGAAAACCCACCTGCTCCATCGGACTGATTCGAGATTTTCCACGGAGCCAAAAGTTATCAATAGTGTTGGTATCAATATCCATTTTCCCATAGTCCAACTTCTGTACGTAGGCGTTCATGCTGTCCGCGCCTATCTTTCGGGCTAGTCCTTGGTAACATGGCACACATGATGCCTGAAAGGCTTCCCGCAAGCTCAGGTCCTGCTCCCAGGCCGGAAAGTCTCGGGGGGCTCCGTCCCACTCGAAGACTGTGCTTTCATCTTGCAGGATACCCATTTCTAGTCCAATGATGGAGTTCGTGATTTTGAAGGTAGAGGCTGGCACGTACGTCTCCTCCGCCTTAATAAAACTGTTACTGTGATAAACTTTACGCTGTGGATCGTAGATCAAAATGGCACCTTTTACCTGGGTCGAATCCAGGATGGTTTGGAAGGTGGTTTCAGTTTGCTTGACAATGGTGGTAGACTGATCCGTTGGCTCTTGAGTGGTTTTGCCACAGGAGAACAAGACAAGATGAATCAGCAACAGCGAAAGGATTTTGATATTGAACTCTTCTCTTATTTTCGAAATGGGAGTATCCAAATACGCCTCAAAGCCGCCCCAACCCCAAGGCTTAGACATTTGTTTTGCGTTGATGATTATCCTAGGGATGGCGAGTAAAAGCTTACCTATGTTTTTTACAAT
>JBCCSR010001432.1:0-1503 GCA_039199865.1 Bacteroidota bacterium | reverse complement strand
ATAAAATGTCCCAAAGCTTGAACTTGTTGTTCCTCCGATCAATCGAATCCAAATAGGTTTGCGATTTCCAAATGCTTTGTAGGCTGTCTTTTTTAATGTAATCCCTGGCTTCCTCATCCGTTAGCGGAATGGGGCGCACCCGTTCCCAATAGGTAGAATCTTTTTCATTGGCACCAGCCTCTACTCTAAATATTTCATTATTGAAAAAGCCATTGGGCAAATCGGGATCAATTTCATAATTGGAAAAAACACCCGTAAAATGACCTTTGACTTTAAAGCCAAAAACACCAAACTTGAAATCAAGCGACTGACTTAACAACATCCACACATCGGAAGAATTAACCGGAACATGGATTTGACTAATGATCAAAGTATCCAATGCTGGTTCTTTAATGGAATTGCCCGTAACAATCAACTCGGTACTGTGAATATTCCACAAATCTTCTACGATGTAAATGAAGCCACGAAAGACCGCCTCGGCCTCTCGTTTGGGAATCACTTGAATTTTATTGATCAAACGTCCCGCCTCGTCTTGAAAACTTCCTTTTAGTGCATAGCGATAATATTGAAGGGCTGTGTTGGCGATGGGAGACAATAGTTTTCGCTCAATTTCAATATGATTTTCGTAAAAGTTGAAGTCCATCAAAGACGCGCGATTAAAGCCAAATCCATTGTCATTGCCACTCAGCCGAGTAGAAATCATTTGCTCTTTGATTTGATCTGGTGGTTGGCGAAAGAGTTTTGCCTGAGATTCAGACAGATAAAGAATGCCTTGTCGATTGGAGTCCAGACTCCCTCCTAAATCTCCAATTTCTCTCCCCAAAAACCGTTCAGGGGCATCCAATACTTTTTGATTGCCCTTGATATAAACATCACAGCTGTAAGTACCCGTTCGCTTTCGATAATCATCGCGTTTGGCAATGGCCTTGCGGATAATGGCATAAGCCGGATCTTCGGCCTCGGCATTGACCACAATTTCCCCCAGGGAGATGGCCTCTGTTTCCAATACGATATCCAAAGGTAAGGGAAGGGCTCCAACGCGGATGGTTTTCACTAATTGCTGATAGCCAATGTATTGGAAAACCAAAGTGTGTTCTCCTTGCTCTAACTCAAAATTGTAGACTCCCTCATCGTTGGTGGTCGTCCCCTTGGTCGTTCCTTGTAAGTAGATGCTGGCGAAGGGCAAAGGCTCTCCGGTAGTATTGGTGATGGTACCAAAAACCTGAGTCCAACAAGGGAGATGGAACGAGAGTAGAAGGAGGGATAAAAAGATTTTTTTCATAGCGCAAAACGAAAGTAAAGAATGCTACTGAATAAACGAAAAATGAAGATCGAGATTTCAAAATAATTTGTAGAAAAGGAAAATTCAGTTGGCAGGAAAGGAGAGCACAAAAGACTATGGGGCAATCAGAAAGGCTATGATTGCCCTTGGGTAACTATTGAGGACAACTCCATGTGTGTAGCTTTAAAAGGAGAAAGTCAAAAAAATGATCCCAAGCTTCT
>JBCCSR010001431.1:0-1504 GCA_039199865.1 Bacteroidota bacterium | reverse complement strand
GAAATTCAAGAAAAGTCGAATTCAATAAATAAATAGAAATTTGGATTCTAAAAGTAGACTGAATTTAATACTTAAGAAGGGAAAAACCATTATCGATTATCAGCAGGCAATGCAAATGTTTTTGAAAGAAATTATATTAAAGAATTTTAGAGGCTATCAAAATGAACATCGAGTCGAGCTAGGTCAGTTAACCGCGCTCATTGGCAGAAATGATGCTGGCAAATCATCTATTTTTGATGCACTTGCAATCTTCTTTGACCATCCTTTATGTAAGCTTGACACAAGTGATGTTTGTGTTCGCGCTGGTAACATATGTGAATTACGTATTGGCTGTGTCTTTACCAGTTTCCCAGAACAGATAACACTTGATTCATCATCGACGACATCTCTTTCTGACGAGTACTTACTCAATTTAAATGGTGACTTAGAAATTCATAAGGTGTACGAATGTTCATCTGAGTCAGTGAAGAAGCCCAAAATAGTTGCTGTTGCAAATCATCCAACAACTAATGGATGCAATGAACTTTTGCACAAGAAGAATACCGACCTTAAAAGAATCGCTCAGTCTCGAGAAGTAAGTAGCAATACTGATAATCGTTCAAATGTAGCTCTGAGACAAGCTATCTGGCAAAGCTACAGTGACTTAGCATTTCAGCTAACCGAGATTAGACTGGATAAAGAAGACGCTAAAGCACTTTGGAATCAAATTTCTAAGTATTTTCCGGAATATGCTTTATTTAGAGCTGACCGCCCATCAACCGATGAAGATGCAGAAGTTCAAGATCCTTTCAAAGCTGCTATAAAGCTGGCAATTAGAGAAGTTCAAACGGAGCTGGATACAGTTAAAGCAAAGGTAAAAGAACGGGCTATTGAAGTTGCTGAAAGAACACTAGAAAAGTTATCAGATTTCGACGATACGCTTTCATCTCAGCTAAATCCATTTTTTAGAGCTGATCCAAAATGGGATAATCTTTTTAAGTTAGCTTTAACTGATGACAATGGCATATCTATAAACAAACGTGGAAGTGGAGTAAGAAGGCTCGTTTTATTCAGCTTTTTTCGTGCTGAAGCAGAGAGATTAAGGGAAGAGAATAACAGAGGAAATATTATATATGCTGTAGAAGAGCCAGAGACAGCTCAGCATCCTAATAATCAGAGAAAAGTAATCGAGGCTTTAGGCGCAATTTCAGAAGTTGATGGATGCCAAGTTATGCTCACGACTCATGTACCAGCCTTGGCATCTTTATTACCCGTAAATTCGATTCGTTATATCACAATTGATACTAGCAATGGTAGCAATCGGTCGGTGGAATCTGGCTCAGAACATGTATTGGATCAAGTTGTATCTGGTTTGGGAATTATTCCAGACGGGAGAGCACAGGTCATCGTTTGTGTTGAAGGACCACATGATTTGAAATTCCTAAAACGAATTAACTCAATATTATCAGTAGATAATTCTTCAATTCTTGATATTTTTTCTGATCCTAGAATAGCCTTTGTGGTT
>JBCCSR010001430.1:0-1505 GCA_039199865.1 Bacteroidota bacterium | reverse complement strand
ATCTACGCGCAACAACCATTCCCGGCTAAAGTGTACTTCGGCATCTAGGCTAAACTCTTCTACTCCATTACAGCCAAATTTGATGTAGGTGCCCGTTCCTGATGCGACTTCTCCTTTTTTCAAAAAGACTACTGCCTTTTGTTGACTTCCTCCCAATTCAAAGCCGACATCATTCAATAAAAACAGATTACCGACGCTAACGCCTCCTTCACTGGTAAAGGCCAAACTTTCGGTTCCAAAAATAAGCGTGATGTTTTTCTTACGCAGTTGGCTATCGTAATTTTTTTGTGGAATTTCGACGCCGACATAGATGCCCAAACGCCCACCGGGTTGACCACCATCCGTTACATCATTTCCCGTAATCAGCTTGAGTGAATTGATGACGATAATCGCTTCTAGATTGCCAATTTTTTCTATGCGATAGGCGGGTAGTTTGAGTTCCAGCAAATCGTCGAAATTATCGACTTGGGTGCCTCCCGCTTTGGCAGCTTCAATGGCTTTCATCGCCTCCTGTTCTTCTGGCGTAGGAGGGATGTTGAGCAAGTCCATCATGTTATCCGTATCAATGGTATTGGGCAATTCCGCTTCGATAGCGGCTAAAACCTGTTGGTCCAATTCCGGGATGGCATAACGTCGAGTGGTCGATTCGGCCTTTTGGGTTTCCACCAGAGCGGTATCCGGTTGATTGATTGTGATGGGGACCGCTCCCCAATCGGAGAGCAATGCCTTGTAGGGTAAGGTTCCTTTAGGCAGTGGTTTGCCAGCCAAATTTCCACCCGGGCTATTTGCTGTTAGGTTGATACTCATCAACAGCAAAAAGAGATTCAGAAATATACATTTTTTCATCGCTGTGGGTTTGTTTTAGTTTTTATGAAATAGCTGAGCAGTACACTGCCCTGCTGTTAATTAGACCTTTTATGAGACCCCCTAATTGACTACGAGAAGAAAATTCTAATTGGTACTTCGTTAAAATTTTTCCCGTTTCGCCCGTCTGGTTATCCAGATCGGATCAATCAGTTGTCGCATGACAAGTCCATTAGACCATTGTCTTTAACAGTGACCAAGCGGTAGCGCTGGTCATAGAAGCTATGTGAAGTGTTGTGTTGTGATCGGAAGGTCCGTTGCGACCTAGTAAATCTCGGTGTTTAATTCATAGTTGTCCCGATGCGCCGTTATCCATTGACGGGTAGTAGTCAATGCTTGTTGATAATCCGTAGTAATCAAGTCACCAGATGCGCCTACTCGCAATGGAATGCCTTTAACATAAGGTGCAATGGCTTCCATGACGCGATAGGCACAGTTGATTTTACCGTGATGATGTCCTGCATTTGCATTGTTGTGATGATGATGTCCCGCATTCCCATCACCGTGATCATGATCTGCGGGGGAGCCACAGGTTTTTTGATCTTGCAAAATAATGTCGAACAAATAATCAGTCGTTTCCTTTTGTCGAGCATAGACCAATTTGGGTAAGATCCCAAAAACAAATTCATCATTGATGCGAT
>JBCCSR010001429.1:0-1508 GCA_039199865.1 Bacteroidota bacterium | reverse complement strand
TTCCTTTTTGATCAATTGATTTTGTGAATTGTAATTGTATTTTGAATGTTTTCTTTTGGTTACCGAGAAGTTGAGAACGGTAATTGATTCATGATGCCCCGCTGCATTGTAAGCATTAATTTGTTGGCTGCCATTCCCACGGTGAAAATCTTGAACCATCAATTGCGTTAATTTTTGTTCTTCATTGTAAGTGTAGGTCTCCAGAAAAATAGTATCTGTTTGGCCAATTGGCGTAGATAAAATAGAGGATAGGGCATTGAAATCGGTGTAGCTCAAGTAATGGTGCAGGTGAAAGGAGTCTTTCTGAATCAATTGATTGTTTTTGTAATGGTAAATGACCTCATCAAAAACTTCAGTTCCATCTTCATCTCGAAAACCTCCCCACAAGTCGGGAATGTATTTTTTTCGAGTCAATCGGCCTCGTTGATCGTAGGAGAAGAAGGCCTTGTAAACATAATCTTTGGCTTGATAATGATGCTTGTTTACCCTTTGTGCTTCGTGGTAAATCAGCCGACCTGCCTCGTCGTAATTTTTTTGAAAAAGGGTATCTCCAGCTTGATCGATTTGGATGATCCTTTGAAGTAGTCCTTGGGGCTGGTAATAATAATGGGTGAGCCGAGTGGGAAGACTGTCTTTTTCATTGAAATAGAAAGCAATTTGATTCAGCTGTTTGCCATCGTAAATAAATTTTTCAACGCGGGGATAGGTAAAAACAGTAGTAATTTGATCGATTTTACCATTTGCCAGATAAGTGTAGCTGGTTTCGAGCGATTTGTCTCTCCTACCTCCCTTGGATTGACGATGAACCAAAAGCCCATTTTCGTATTCCATCGACTCCTGATAAGCGGCCTGATAAGTTAGGGTTTTACTATCGGTGCTTTGGAGCTGTCCTCGATGATAGGTGATGCGTATTTTTTCTTCTTCCCGACTGAAGAGTTCCTCGCGTTGATAGTCTTCTTTTTGGTGACCCATCATATGTCCAGATCGATCAAAATATTTGTGTTCTTCCCTCAATTTGTAGGAAAAATTATGGATGGAATCCATTGAATAGTTGCGTTCATGGAGGCAGCGGATGGACTGGATACCACGAGTTTTGATCTCTTCCGCAGTCATTTGGAGGGGATCCTCTTTTTTGTTTTGTGCCAATAAGACAGAAGAAATAGTCAAGAAGAATACCAAGGGCAAATAGTTTTTCATAGCGCTTTTATTTGAATGCTAAGATACGGTAAAGCCGTAAATACGAAAAAGGTGCCAGGATGCTTTTGTGAAATACTGTAGTTTTACTTTTCATTTGATTATCTTTGGCGTCGACTCCAAAATACCAAGACAAGATTTTTTTTTGACGAAAAGTTAAAAGAAGGATGAGAAAAACATATGGCAATACCTGGTGGGGAAAGCAATGGTTGAATGCCTTGAATAATATTGACTACTCCAACCGTTTGCCAAGAGGAAAAACCTATGCCAATAAAGGCGCGGTGAGTGAAATTGAAATTGAAGGACATAAAATT
>JBCCSR010001428.1:0-1509 GCA_039199865.1 Bacteroidota bacterium | reverse complement strand
GCCGCAAAACGCTTACAATTATTGGCCAAAAAGCCGTCAGCCATTGCCTACCAAGATTTTGCCCATGCTCCGTCTAAAGTTCAAGCCACGATCGAGGCACTCAAGGCGCAATACCCCCGACGTCAACTCATTGCCGCTTTGGAATTGCATACTTTTAGTAGTTTGAACAAACAGTTTCTGCAAGAGTACCATCAGACGATGGAGGCTGCGGATCGAGCCTATGTCTTTTTCAGTGAGCACACTCTGAAGATGAAAAAATTGCCACCAATTACTCCTCAAGATATTCAAAACGCCTTTAGTCATCCCAACCTAAAGGTGTTGACGAATGACCATCATTTATTGCAGCGTGCTTTGCAACGGTTTAAATGGGAAGGAAAAAACTTATTGTTGATGAGTTCCGGTACTTTCGGTGGAGCAAAGCTCAAGGAATTGGCTCAATCTTGTTTCAATAAAAACTGAAGGATGGGTAGAAGTGATCAGGACTCAGATATTGTGGAATAGTACATCTGAATCCTGATGATGACGAAAAGTAGCTTTTACTTAGAAGATCGATCCTCCGAAAGTAAATTATTCAATATTGCTTTCAATTCATCGCTGGAGGGTCTTGGTGCATTTTTGTTAATCAAATTTCCTTCCCGATCAATCAAGACGAACCGAGGAATACCATTTACTCCGTAGTCGGCGCAAATTTGAGATTGCCAAGCTTGGTCGGCGATCAATTGAAAACCTTTCATTTGTTTTTCGGTGACCATTTTCCGCCAAGCATCTTTGTCATTATCGATGGAGATGCTCACAAAAGCGACATTGCTATCATTTTTGTATTTCTCTTGCAATTCCTCTAAATGAGGAAGATCTCTCATGCAGGGTCCACACCAAGTCGCCCACATGTCAATATAAACGTATCGGCCTTTAAAACTGGCCAAAGACATGTCAGTACCCTCGATATCAGGATAAGAGAAACTAGGTGCGGGTTGACAGGTGGCCAATCGCTTTGCACTTTCGTAGCTGGCTTGCAATCGCTTCTTCCGATTCTCCGAATCGGTTGAGTTCATATATTTTTTGACTAAATCGTCGATCCCTACTGCGTCTTTGCTGGACAAATAAGTCAACAAGCCTCGATATTGCATCGTGCTTCTCTCTTTTTCATCCGTGATCATTTTCTCGATTAAATGGTACTCCGCATTCATCATTTCAGGGGAGGAGTCATAGGCAGAAACGTCTTTACCCTCTGCACTCAATTGTTGATAAGCCAACAAACGCAGGTAGCCATTAACGAACTGAGCATAAGTACCATTTCCTTTCATATTCTCATCATTTAAGTTAAGGTCTTTGGCAAAATCAAGGTAATCAGCGCTTAATTCGACTTTATTATCGGTCAAGTATTCGTGATACATGGGATACTGAACCTTCGTGGCCGCAATGGAGTAGTGAAGATCCATTTTTTCCTCTTGCATGAATGCTTTGTTGAGCTTGGGATGCTCTTGGAGGTGTTTTTGGTGGTGATCCATC
>JBCCSR010001427.1:0-1514 GCA_039199865.1 Bacteroidota bacterium | reverse complement strand
GTTTGCTTTTGCCTTATTTCCGGGATTGGAGAACTTCGATATGGTATTTCCTACCATGGTGACCAATTTGCTGCCACCGGGCGTGATCGGGATTGTTTTGGCGGGTTTGATTGCGGCCATCATGTCTAGTGTAGACTCTGCTTTGAATGCCTCCTCAACCTTGATTGTCATGGATTTTATCAAGATTCGCCGTCCCGATCTGAGCAATCTACAATTGGTCCGCTATGGGCAAATCATTACCTTGTTGCTCATGGTTTTTGCTGCACTTTGGGCACCAATGATCGATAACTTTGAAGGTTTATTTGCTTATTTACAGAAAGTGCTGACCTACGTGACACCTCCAGTGGTCACCATTTTTATTCTTGGTATTTTTTACACCAGAGGAAATGCTCAAGCAGCAGTGGGTACGCTCATTGTTGGACATAGCTTATCTTTCCTTTTCTTGTATTTGAGTCATATTGGACTGATTCAAATCCACTATACCGTATTGGCCGCGATATTAACTGTTGTTTCTTCGCTGATCTACTTGGCGATTAGTTGGTGGACGCCTCCACCACCCATGGAACGATTAGAAGGGGTGACCTGGAAGTACAAAGGACAAGCAGAAGACCTGTCGCAATTCAAATGGTACCAAAACTACAAAATCCTATCCGTATTGCTGCTCGTCCTAACTGCAGTATTGGTCATTAGTTTTTGGTAGACGAAACAGAGGACAACAATTGGAGTACAGCAGGCAATTGCTCGATTGCAGTTGATGTTCCTTTTATCGTCCTCTGTTCCCTACGTTTGGCTTTACTGTGCACTGATAAGTTTGTGGGTATAAATTTGATCGTTGATTTGAATGCGTAAAAAGTAAGTGCCATTTGCGAGCTCATGTGTCCAATCCAAATATTGTCGGCCACTATTTTGTTGTTGACTAAGCACATGTTCTATCTTCTGACCGAGCAGATTGTAAACGGCGATGTCAACTTGAGCAGTTTGCTCCAAGAAATAGCTGATGTTGATTTCTCCGAAAGTTGGATTGGGGAACAGCTGAAATTCAATTTCATTCTGTCCCAGATCAAAGGTACTTGTCGTCATATCATTGGGGAGGGGAATGCGTTTGCTGGTATACAAACGGTATTCTCCCGGATCAAAACCAAGGGGTTCGCTGACATTGGTCACTACAATACTATCGCCAGTAAAGTATTCGTACCAAGTGCCTGTTTCCTGAAAATTGGGGGTAATTGCCGAGGCTTGAACATTGAAATTTCCTAAAACGGTCACGTCTAGATCCGAAGAATTGAGGTGAATGGTTTTGACGAAACTATTGCTGACATTTAAGTCGTAATCATCGGTTCGGAAAACGTCATAGTTGTTTTTCAAATGGATGAGGGCGCGCGTCACTTCGTAGAGTTTCAAACGATTGGGCATAAAGCGATAATCCCATCGAATGGGTTTGGGATCGACCCGACAATTTTCGTTAATGCTGCCATTGGGACAATAATTGATGGAAAAATCATAGCCCAATTCGC
>JBCCSR010001426.1:0-1515 GCA_039199865.1 Bacteroidota bacterium | reverse complement strand
GATCCGCCCAATTATCTGGAGCGTCCTTTTGTATTTCCTAGGATTTTTTGTTCTGGATCTTGTTACTATCGAGTATCTAATTTACGGGGCTTTTGGCTTCGGCCTTTTCCTCAGTAGCGGATTACTCTTTGGTCTCATGCTATTGATGATGAGAATGCGGTCAGATATTCTCGATGTAATGCAGTATTCGCTTAAGATTTTAAAGCAAGCGGTTGCCGACGTAAACCTTGTTAGTCAAAGAACAAAACCAGCAGAAAGAATAGCAGTCAACTCTTTACTCTTTACAGGTATCATGCACATGATCACTATTCCGATTGTGGCAAAAATCATTGGTGACCGCATTCCCATCATTGGTGGTTTAGTGCAAATACTTGTCAAGAAAATTCTGCGCATAATCACGGGGAAAGTTACATTGGACACAACAGTTGCAATTTCAACCAATGCCTCAGGTGATGTAGTGGAAGATGAGCTAACGGAATACTCCGAATCGCTTTCATCTAGCGCAAATGTCCTTGACAAAATCGTTTCAACGACCTTTAAAGTAATCAGATTCCCTTTCCTAATCGGCTTTTTGATTTTCTTTTTTGTCTTGATAGGGTTCTTGTACTTACTCAATTAAATATCATTCAGCAACCAATGCGAACAAATGTTACAATGGATCAGAAATCTTAATCTTGGTTATATTTTCCTACTTATGGGAATAATCTTCTTGATCTCTGCCTTCAAAATGACGACTTTGGGGGCTAAACCCGGAAATCAGACCTTATTGTGCTTTGATTCCGGATGTATTAAAGTGCAAGGCTGGACTGGATTGGGTTTGGGCCTTTTCACCCTCACTGTAGCAGCATTCGTATTAAGCAAACGTCGATAAATAATATGGCAGACACCTTCATCTTCATTATTCTTGGCATAATCTTTTTATTCCTAATCATCTTTGGCTACGCTGATGACTACCGCAGGAATCCAAGGGAATTTATCGCAACCATTGTGGCCGTACCTCTGGCTTTTTTATCCACCATGTTTGGATTTTTAATGCTGCTCCCTTTCATCAAAAGTGCCTTGGAGTGGTTCAAAAAAGAGCGCTAGTTTAGTGAAAAGCGACAGATTATACCATTTTAGTGAAAACGGGCAAATCACCTCTTTCCATCCCCGCCCCTCAAAAGCACAATGGGATTATACTCCCTATGTTTGGGCCATTGACGTCCAGCATCACAAACACTATTTACTGCCCAGAGATTGCCCAAGAATTTGTGTGAATAACAGCAGTAAAGCAGGAAATTTACTTGATCTACACCCTCAAATACATCAAAACACTTCGGGCTTCATAGCAGTACCCGCTCGCTGGGAAGCAACTATCGAAAAATGTATCCTCTACCAGTATGAATTTAGCCCAGCGAACTTTCATTGTATTGACCCAATTGCTGGCTACTATGTTAGCGAAAAAACGGAAATACCCACCAAAATTTCTAAGATTGCAGACTGTATCGCTGCCATACACGATAGTCAAACCCAACT
>JBCCSR010001425.1:0-1519 GCA_039199865.1 Bacteroidota bacterium | reverse complement strand
TTTTTGTTTTGGTCGAATGCTTTGATGGGTTGTAGTAAAGATTCCAAGCCATTTAGTTTTATTTCGTACATAGTTTGGAGCAAAACTCCGATTTTCCCTTTGGGAAACCCCTTCCGGTTGAACCATTCTAGGTAGGACATGGGCAAATTGCAGATCAATCGGCCCTCGTATTTTCCGAAAGGCATTTTCATTTGCACCAATTCTAGTAATAATTGTGGATCAGCAGCCATAATAAAAATTGATTTGACCGCTAAGTTACTCTTTTTGGACCACAATTTTTCGAGTTTGGATTTGGTCGCCCTGAACAAGATGTAAAAAGTAGATGCCAGCAGCTTCTCGGGAAATGTCGAGGTATTCTTGATAAAAGCCGCTAAAATCGTCTACTTCGTTTTGATAGATGAGTTTACCCGAAAGGTCAGTAATAGAAATGAGCAGTCCTCCATATTGCTCAGAGCGGTATTGCATTTGCGCCAAACCATTATTCGGATTGGGGAAAACCAGCATCTGACTCATTTGCAACTGATCTTTCTCCTGACCATCCAAATCGGAAAGAAGCGTATCGCAACAGGGCATCCAAGTCATTTCTTTGTGCACTCTAAAGCCAACATTCGTTGTGGTACTCCGGTTTTTTCCATTTCTGATGAATCGAATCGTTATGAGACGCCCAATTTCGTAGATGCTGACCAAGGATCTGAGATCGCAGCCTGATCGAATTTCCTCTTCGTCGAGATGAGTAATTACATCTCCAATTTGAAGTCCGGCTATTTCTGCGGGTGTTTGCTCAAAAATATCATTAATGACAACGCCTTCGAAAGTCTCCTCGGGATGGGTAGACACGCCGAGGAAAGGTCGTTTCTTCATTTTACTTATCTGCTGACAAAATTGTCGACAATCATCTTCCGTCGTTTGGCTTGCCTGACTATCAAAACGATATTTCGTCTGACTCTGGTTGCTCCGACTGATTCCTCTGATCTGAATATTAGATTGACCGTAGTGTTTTGCTAAATAGGCTGCCACATCAAATGTTTCTATTTCCCTGTCTATCAGTCGAATTCGATTGATGGCTCCGTCTGTTTGACTTTGGTGGATACTCATTCTTTGGGAGAAGATGATTTCTTCTTGATGAGATTGAGCACGGGACTCGAAACCAATAAAAAGGGAAAAAATGAAGCAAAGGAAAACTAAAGGACGAAAAGATAGGTGCATGAACAGATTGAGTTTAATTTCGGTGATACTTTGTGGTTGAAAAAATTATAGCATAGCGTTTGACTAAAAGTGATTTGGTTTTTTGAGAAAAGAACAGGAAGATTTTGTCCAATCATCTTGGGACTAGAGCCAAAAATCAAGCCAATCCACGACAAAAAATCAACTGAAAGGGGATTCCTATGTCGAAATTTTTATCTTTACGACTGTAGAGCTATTCTTTTGGCCATTTGCCAAACCATTACTTTCATATTGTCGGAAAAGAAACTGGTTATAACAATAGTCATGCAAGCTAAATTGCTGCTGCTGAGCTTTG
>JBCCSR010001424.1:0-1520 GCA_039199865.1 Bacteroidota bacterium | reverse complement strand
TTAAAACATTATGAGCAATCAAATGAAAACAATCCTGCTTTTATTAAGCAGCTTTATCCTTACGAACCAACTACTTTTCGCCCAAAATTCCATCACAGGACTCATCCAAGATCAAGATGGAAATCCCATTCCCTACGCCAATGCCATTCTATTGCATCCTGATGATTCTATCACCCAAGTGAGAGGTGCATTGACCGATGAAAACGGAGGCTACGAATTTGAAAATCTAATTGCTAGGGATTACCGTATTCTTGCCTACATGATGGGCTATAATAAAGTCTATTCGGAAATTTTTAGCATTCGTTCTAGGGAGCAATTAGAATTACCTAGCATTCAACTTTCGGAAGGGGTGCTGCTAAAAGGCGTAGAAATCGAAGGGAAAAGACCACCTTACCAACAAGAAATAGACGGTTTGCGGATCAATGTAGAAAACAGCATTGTCGCAGCAGGAGCAACCGCGCTAGAAGTCTTAGAACGTTCTCCTGGCGTGGTTGTTGATCGGCAAAACAACAACATTTCTCTTGCTAGCAAAGAAGGCGTGAACGTGATGATTAATGGAAAGTTGACTTACATGCCAATCGCCAGCTTGGTACAATTTTTGGGCGGTATGAGTGCCGATAACATCAATAGCATTAAACTGATGACGACGCCACCTGCCAAGTACGATGCAGAAGGGAATGGCGGTTACATTGATATTCAACTTAAAAAACGCACCGATGAAGGCTTGAATGGTTCATTTGCTTTGTCCTATGGCTATGGTCGTGGACACAATACCAACAATAATGTGAATCTGAACTATCGAAAAAACAAACTCAATCTTTTTGGTAGTTATGCTTTTGTCTATAGAGGCCAAGAACAATTGTTCAAGACGAATCGATTATTTCTATCCGACAAAGGAACAGAACGTTCTAGCACACATAATGAGCGTGATCCTGTTCAGCAAAATCACAATTTGCGTTTTGGTTTGGATTATGAAATTAGTGATAATACCGTGTTGGGTGCTTTGGTCTCTAGCTATGATAACAAATGGACGATGGATGCTTTGAACACCAATCAAATATTCCTGAATAATGACTTGACCAACGTCTTATTAAGTGAAAATCAAGAACGCAATCGTTGGCAAAACTTAAGTACTAACTTAAACTTAAAGCATCAGCTAAATGATAAAGAATGGATCAGTTTTGATGTGGATTATCTGATTTTTCACAATGAAAATCCAACGGATTACAACAATCGTCTTTTTGATGCAGAAAATACCTTACTGGAAGAAAGTTTGATTCGATCAGGTAAAGTAACACCATTGGATATTTGGGTTGGAAAAGTGGATTACTACAAGCAAATCAGCGATAAATTCAAGTTGGAATTAGGAGCAAAAGTGGTCAATTCTGCTTTTGAAAACGATGTGATAGTAGAAACTTTGGAAAGTACAGACTGGATACCCGATCCTTTCTTGACCAGTAATAGTGAACTATCAGAACAAATTTTTGCTGGCTATGCTTCTACCGATTGGAAAATGAGTG
>JBCCSR010001423.1:0-1521 GCA_039199865.1 Bacteroidota bacterium | reverse complement strand
TGAAAGGGAAAAACGACCATAATAGGTGGTAAAAATATTGGTCGCACAACTGGCATTGCCACCGTGTAATTGCCCCACAATCCAACCATTTTGATCAAAGATAGGACTTCCCGAAGAACCATCTTCAATCGTGCCCTCATCTAATTGAAAACGAAAATGATGGTTTGGAGGAGTAGTTACACCGTTGGACCAAAGAATAGAGCTTTGGAAGATATCGGCAGGATCGTTGTCAAGGGATATTTTTTTGATGTCCCCCCGGGCATGGTGGATGCCTGTTCCCATACTGGGGACAAAAGTATTATCTCGATTCCAACCATTGTAATACACATCGTATTGATGAGGAATTTCATCTTCTAACTCTAGGAGTAAAAAATCCGTTTGTTCCCTTCCCGAGCGATAAAGACAACCTAGCAAAGATTGAAAATCGGGTTCTTCAACTGGATTGCTACAATCAACAGATTCGTAGTTGAAATCAAAGCGCCACAATTCCAACTGAGGAGTAAAACCTGCAATGCAATGAAAAGCGCTTAAAATATAAGGAGTCCCATCCTGATTGGTATTGTTGATCAAAGATCCCGTACACCATCCGACCCCTTCGTCAAAAATTCTCAGCATTCGTACAATTCCTCGCTTATGGTCTTGCCAATTGTCTCCAGATGGGCAGTTGATGTTCACATTACAAGACATGGCATCACCAAATCCATCGTAGGTTTTGAAAGGCGTATCTGGTGGTTGAATGTGATCCGTATTGTAGGCCACAAAGAGGCGTTCTATATCAAAAGGAAGCCTTCTAGACGATGTCTTCGGAGCGGATTCCCAGTACTCCAAAATCGCGGCATCGCCTGCTATCATTCCCGTCATAAATTTTTGGTGTGGCTTATTATTTTGGGAAGTATAAGCACCTTTCATTTGCTGTTGATCAGGACTATACATGTACAATCGTGCTCCTGCTGGCAATTGAAAGCCTTGATAAACCACGAAGATTCCAAGTGCTTGGGGGACTTGCAAGTGCAATCTCCAAACCCGATCGCCATTGGGCAAAACGGTCCATTGTCCTTCTTGGGCAGGAGAAATAGATAAAGGTAATGGCGCGGCAAATCGCACCGTTCCTTCTAGTGCCGCATCCTCTTTCTTGATCTGTTGCATATCCAGGGCAGCAGTTCGTTTGATGGGCAAACTACGATTACTAAAAACAGCAGAAAATTGGGGCTGTAATGAGGGTGGTAAGCCACCTTGACTGATCTGCGCCCAACTGGAGGCATTCAGTCCAAAGAGCAAGGTGATTGCGCAAAGCGTTCTCAAGATAGGATTCATCATGACCTGGGATTGTCGTAAAATTCAATACCATTCAATTTGGTTGATCAACCAAACTCAATAGTCTAACACCAACTGTTACGCACAAGTTGATGCCTTTCAATCTAAAAATACCGTATTATTTTGCTTTGCTGGAAGGTGAAATCGAGAGAGGTAAATCGATTCATCACCTAAAAATACAGTTTTTCGGACCATTTGTCAAAGATG
>JBCCSR010001422.1:0-1521 GCA_039199865.1 Bacteroidota bacterium | reverse complement strand
CTCAGATACAACAATTGTCTAGTCAGCATTCGTTTCTTAAATCTTCAACAATCCCCGTAAGGTCACGGCTAACAATTGTGATGTTTCGGGGATTTTTTATATCTTACCTTCCGTATTTACCAATTTAAGTCAGTAACCGTTTCTCTTTTGTGGTCAAACCATCGTTTGGCCAGTGCATTATATGCCAATTGTAAATATTATGTTCTCGTTTTTAATTAGAACAATGTAAAAGTATGTAAAAAGTTGTGAAAGCCGAGTATTTGATATTGAAATTTTCAATACCTTATTTGAGAAACGAATGCTGACTTATTCTAATATCAATAAGGTGATCAGATTCAACTCGGAAATACAGCCCTACCTCTTCTCGGAGAGGTAGGTTATTTGAAATCCTCATCAGATAGCAATTGTTACTCACTTTTTCAATTGGAAAGCTAATAACACACAAATCAATCGTATCTCGAGAAAGTGAGTGCATTCATCGGGGAAGGGTAGCCAAGTGATAAGGAGGAACACCATTCCTCCTTATGGCTGCCTGACCAAACAAGTCGTTATTGTTTGCATTCAAACTACAGAACGCTAGTCATTTTTACATTATTCATACTGGTTTCCCAGAAAACCAAACCCATCGAGCAATTTCTCTCAGAGAAATTGCTCGACAATTACTTGGGTGAGGCCCTAGTCTATTGTTTGGTGTAGAGAGGAGCTGTAGACGTTGAGGCGCTACCAATTTACTTTTTGAACCCAATTCGTCGCTCACTTTTTTCCTTTTCCTTTTCCAAAAGCAGTTGTTGTTCCTCTTCTATGATTTGATTGAGCATGGGCAGGGCCGATTGGGCATTTTTGCCAAGAACCAATAATAATTTCATGGTATTGGGCTCCATTTTTTGCTCTTGAAATGCATCACTTTTGAGTAAAGTTTGGATGGTTGCAGCGGGCAAAGCTTTGAGGGCCAAAACGGCAGAGAGTCTTTCCCCTTGATCATTCAGAGTGGCCAGCAGTTGATCCAAAAAGGGCGCTGCATCTTCTCGATTTGCCCAGTCGAATTGGATTTGATTGAGCGATTGAACCAACAGTTCGTAATTGCTGAAATTGTTTTGTGCGGGAAGTTGGAGTAGGGCAGGAACGCTGATCTCTGCACTGGCACCAATCGCACCAAGTGTCCGTATGGCTTGCTCGCTAATTTCTGGATTGGCTTCCGCTAGGGCCGCTTGCAAGGTATCAATGGCTGGATGAGCTTCCGAGCCAAGATGAGACAAGACTTCGATGCTTTTGATGACACCAGCTTCTATTTTATTCAATTCGATTAAAATATCATTGACATGCCAGCTGACATTTCGTACTGCATGATAGGGTTCTAATAGAAATTTGTCAACATCTGTTCCTTTAAATAAATCGCCTTTTGATTTTTGCAAACGCTGAATTTCGTGTTTCCGCAAGTCATTGCGTTGCTCGATCAATTCCGTCAGATCTGGAATGGCTGGCGGACCAATCGCACTGAGCGCATCGCCCGCGGCTTTACGG
>JBCCSR010001421.1:0-1524 GCA_039199865.1 Bacteroidota bacterium | reverse complement strand
GAGGGCCAGGGAAGTACGCTGCTTTGAGATGTTTGTGGTAGTGGTTCAGTTGGAATATTTGGCCTTTAAACTCTCCCGTTGCGATCGCGAAGTATTTTTCTAATAAGATTTGCATGGCCATAAAAATGGCCGACCGCTAAATAGCGATCGGCTTTTTGGTTACTCTTCTTCTCTCAACTGAGAATCATCTGGTAGTTCTTTGACCTGTTCCAAAAGTCTAGCAATTTCCCTTTCTAAAGCAGCAGCTTTTTCTAGGTAACTTGCTTTCTTCTGCTTGTGTTGAATCAATCGAGTTTCAAGTCTTTCGCCGTGATCGTCAATGTAGTCCTCACCTTCTTTAATTACTTCCCGGAACAGGCCAAGGATTCCCCCAAGAGTCCTATAGATTGCATCTCTTCCCAAGCACGTGTCCACTTCTCCACCAACTCCGAACGGCTGATGTTTAACGCCTCCGCTATCCCATCCATCTTTTCCAGGGTTTCCGGGGTCAATGATAGATTGGTTCGTTTCTTGGGGCTGTTGTATTTCGGTTTCCCGGCCATTTGTTTTTTTTTCTGCCATTGTTTGTGTACAAGATAATTCTACTTAAAGCTCTTGACAATATCATATACACAATAAATAATTATGGGGAAGGTATACACAACAGATGCAAAGGGAGGTGACACAAAGGACAATTATTTGTCCCACAAAAATTCTGAAGCGTTCAAATTTACGACTATCTACTTATATAGCTGACATTAAGCTTATTCTCCGGATCAATGCTGGGAGATTAGTCTTCTTATCGCTCCCAGCCTTCCTTCCCACATCAATAATCGAGATAAAAATTCTGACATGGTTAAACGAAAACCAGCTCATGGTTTTGCCATGACTCCATTAACAGAAGACCTACCCAAATGGGCAGTGCGATATCAACGAGTTTTCTCCGACTGCTTCATTGAAACACACTGGCTGAGGCGAACTGCATCCATAGTTGAAAAGCAGATGGATATGTTTGAGGCCAGATATTCCTACATCAAAGAAGGTATGTATCTACGATCCTTTGAGATACATAAAGCTTATGAAGACCGGGGGTTTAAATGCTTTAAGGACTATTGCGAGAAAGGCATCAAGAAACCTATTCACTGGGCGAAAAACACAATCAAAGCAGCTCAAATTGCCTGGGGACTGCTATTACAAGGAATTACAGAACTTCCAGATAATGTCTCTCAAGCGATCGCTTTAAAAAAATCCAGTCACCAGATGTCAAAAGACACCGACACAACGGCAGAGCATTGGAAACAAGTTTTGCAAGATTGCCGAGAAATGCGGAAGCCACTTACATCTAATCTTATAAAAGAGACCATTACTGGAGAGGAGGTAAGCAAAAAATTTATGGTTAGATTTTCCCAAAAAGTGCAAAAAAAATTAACCCTCAAGGCCAAGCAGCAAGGTAAAACTATCTCACAAGTATTGGATGAGATATTAGAAGGCTATTTTGAGGATGATGTAATTAGTGTAGACTCAAGTCCGGCCGAACCTGGGTCT
>JBCCSR010001420.1:0-1527 GCA_039199865.1 Bacteroidota bacterium | reverse complement strand
CCGCCACGGGAATCAAATAGATTGTCATTGAAGCAGTACCTGCACCAAACTCTTCAATCAGATAAAAGTAAACCATGGTTGCTAATAAGGTGACACCGATACCTAAAAACAGCAAATGAAACCAAGAGCCGATTGTTTTCAATCCTTGCTCATGATATCAAAAGCCCTTTGAACCTGTTTCAGGGTCTTCTTAATATGAGCGAAGAGAAAACACTGTCTGAAAAAGAATTCCTAGAGTATCAGCAAATTTTAAAAAGTAGACTGAAAACACTAACATGTACCGTAAACGAACTCTTGACATGGTCGCGCTTACAATTGGAAGGTTTCACAACTGAACCTGTTGCCGTCAATATCTACAAAGTAGCAAAGGAGACTATCAATTTGTACAAAGCGTTAATTGAAAAGAAGAAAATTCAGCTAGATCTCATTTGTAATGAAAATATTGAAGTCATGATTGATGAAAATCACTTCAAAATGGCTTTCCGAAATCTACTTCACAACGCATTAAAATATTCTAATTCGGACGGCACAGTGAAAATTCACGCACAAAAGCTGGGCGATAGATGCGAGCTCCTTATTGCTGATTCTGGTGTTGGTATGGATGGTGCTACCTTGATTGCTGTCAGGAATAAGGAGATCCAAAAATCAGCTGCAGGTACCAATCATGAGATTGGTACAGGAATTGGACTTAGTCTTGCGCTTGGCTTACTGGAGAAAAACGAATGTAAAATCGAGCTAATGAGCGAAGTGAATCAAGGAACAACCTTTAAAATTTCGCTAAAAACCACTACTGACAAGCAAAGAAAGTATCCCCCAAAGGCCATTCTATCCACATAGCTCTAATTGCAACACTCCAATCACAATTACGCACACGTTAAATGAAGGAAACCAATGTCTAAAACGAGAGCAGCAGTCAAAAAATGAAAAAAGCCAGGGGACGAATTGTGACTGGCCTGGGGCTCGAACCCAGGACCCACGCCTTAAAAGGGCGTTGCTCTACCAACTGAGCTAGCCAGTCATCCTAGAATTTTAAAGCAATTAAAGAAAATGATCCATGATTTGGGACTTCATTTTTAAATTGCGAACGCAAAAATAGAAATGTATTTGCATAAATCCGCATGATCTTAATAATAAACACACGAAGGTCTATTACGCTAGTTTCCCTCTTTTTGCTAGCAAAAATTTCGTTTGGTTCTGATTTTTCTTCAGCTGATTCGCTGTTTTTGGAAGCTAAGTACACAGAAGCACTAGAGCGATACGAGGAAATTTTAAACGAAGGGACCGCCTCTCCTGCTATGCTCTTGAAAATGGCCTATATAGAAGACGGCCTTGAGAACTTTGCCTCCTCTCTTTTTTACCTGAATGCCTACTTTCAAAAGACAGGAGATCGTGCTACTCTCACAAAGATTGAGGAATTGGCTGCCAACAATAAACTGGTTGGTTACAACTACTCCGATATTGATATTTTTTTTATTTTTTTCAAAAAATACCGGCACCAAATTGTCTTGATATTGCTCTTACTTGCTT
>JBCCSR010001419.1:0-1529 GCA_039199865.1 Bacteroidota bacterium | reverse complement strand
GCCATTTTATATTCTAGGTAATCGAAACCGGGTAGGTTATTTTTCTCTAATGCATTGGTTAAAAAATCGACACTTTTCTGATCTAGTCCATGTGCACTTCCAAAAAGTGCTTTCAAATCTTTATTCATACGTTTTTTGAATTAACAATTTATCGGTTCTGTAATTTTTATTTGAAATGGTAGGCAATGGTGCCACATTGTTCGGCCAGTTCACTGCGGGCAAAAAGACTTTCCTTGGCAGAGTCGATGGCCAATGACTTGAGTTCCCGATTGAAGGTGGTGGAGCCTCTTTGGGTAAACTTGGCTTGCGTGACTTCTCCGGACTGGTTCACACAGATTTTGATGACTATTTTGCCTCGACCACTGTATCCATCTTTGATTTGTGGGGCAACCCTGAGACTACGCTCACTGAGGTAACCGCCAATGCTAATATTGGCCTGTCTGGTCGTAGCGCTCTGTGATTGCGATATGCTATTCCGGGAAACCGTTTGATTTGATTTAGAATAACTTTCACTGGGGAGGCCTTTTGCGCTCAGAATGTCTGGTGTCTTGCTGGGACGAACACTGGGCGTTTCAACTGGACTTTTGACCTCCAACTGAGATACCTGTCCATAAGCTGGGGGAGTTGTTTGGGCGATTGGGCTTTCTTCGAGAGTGGCGAAAAGGTATTCTCTTAGCGCCAATTCATAGGCTTGCTTGACCGCTTGCTGTGGAATACTGCGGTAATCGCTGGCAAACAACTCTTTTACTCGATCGTTTGCCTGATTATTGGGCAGGCATAAATGGTGCGCTTGTCCACTTTGAGATTCCATAATGAACAAAAGGCCTTGTGGTGCACTTTGATATTGCTTGTAAAGTCCAACAATGCGGACTTTATTACTGGCCACATAGGCCTCTTGGATGGTATATCCTGCTTTATTGGCATCGAGCCCCATCTCCTGTTGATAAGCATACCCTTTTGACAGATAGCGGTACTCTTCCAGACTTGTGCCTTCTTGGGCCGCGAGTCCGAGTGGAAGGGCCAATAAAAAGACGACAATCTTAATTAATTTCATGATAGCTTAAATTTAGAGCCAATGGGGGATAATTTCATCCAAATTAAGCAAAATCCCTCTATAAATCGACATTTGGACCTCAATATTCGATAGAATCCCATTTGTAAGGTCCATTTTTTGCCCAATCTCACATCCAGGTGACTTGACTGCCGTTTGCCTGCTTTTGGATTTGCAAAATATTGGGAAAATGTTCCTTTACTTTGTCTACATGAGTAATAATGTAAATTTGGCGGTATTGTTCTTTGAGCAAGTCCAGTGCAGCCAATATTTCAAAACGCCTTTCCTCATCTTGACTACCAAAGATTTCATCAAATCCCAGAAAGTTGAGGACCTCGCTTTTTCCGGACAATTCGGCAATGGCTTTACTGATGCCAATCCGTAGGCAAAGGTTGGCTAGATCAATTTCTCCACCAGAAAAACGGGTGATGGGGTAGGCTTGCCCATTTTCGTAGATGTAAAATTCAAAATTGGGATC
>JBCCSR010001418.1:0-1530 GCA_039199865.1 Bacteroidota bacterium | reverse complement strand
TTCTCAAGTCGATTGCAGACGGTGAACAGCACGAGCCTAGCTTCAAATCAGCGTACGCATTTGCTCAAGTGCATGACGCGATGATGCGTTCGTGGGAAAGCGGTGCGTGGGAAGAAATCCAAGAAATTTAAGATTGACGACAAAGTGCTGCTTGCAGCGTTTAGATTTACGATTCTCTGCCATGCCAATACTTTGCCGAAATAGAGCAGATTGGCAATGGCAACCAATCGTAAATCGTCAATCTTAAATCCCAAATCAGTAGGTTTATGGCAGCACAGTGAATCCCATGATCCAAAAATGGTGGTCAAACGTAAAAACTTCTTTGATCTCTCGCTGCTGCATAATTGAAAAACTAGTAGCATCAACCAATGAAAATGCTTGATCATCATATTTTTCTAGGATGTTGATCGCCTGTTTATCGGTTTTTCGGTCAATGTAGATCACTTCTATCTTTTGAGAGTTGTAAACAGATTTAAGGAAAGAAATTGCTGCAGCATGACCGCAACGACGAAAGATTAGGTTGTAGGCTTCTCCCAAAACGGAATTGGTTGTGACTAATTTGTGATATGAACTCAGTAGGTCTGGAAAAGCCTGAGATGCTGCTATATGGTAAGGATCGTTTTTATCAACAAGCCCTAACCAGGCAGCGGCATCCACAAAAATCTCATTCATTTTTGGTTGCTTCTTTATCGTACTTTCTTTCTATGAAATCTTGGTAGAGTTCATCATCAAGATTGTCGAATTGTTCTTTACCCTTTGAATTGCCAATACCAATAATGTTCATAATTGAATCTTCTTCAACGGGGATTTGGGCGAGATAGAGATCGACTCCTTCACGAATCATTTGTGCAAGTGATTCCCCATTCTGTTCAGCTTGATAGCGCAGGGCTGCAAGCTGCTCTTCTTCTAAATGAATTTGAATTGGTTTTTTAGTCTTCTTGGCTTTTTTTTGTTTATCACTCACTATTTTCTCCCTCGCAAAAAGCGATAGCATTAAAAGTGATGGATAAAAAATGTACATCAGAAAAAGTGATATGTCAAAGTACGATTTAATCACCATCGGCCGATCCAATATGGACCTGTTTTCCGGCGATATCGGGGCAGAGTTTGTAGACATCACCAACTTTTTACCCCAAGTTGGGGGCAGTCCGACCAATATCGCTATTGGAACTGCGCGTCTGGGATTGAAGTCGTCTACGCTAACGGCCGTGGGTAATGACAATGTGGGCAACTTCATCATTAACTATCTTGAAAAAGATGGGGTGGATGTCAGCCTTATCAAACGCAAGCCCGGCTTGAGCAGCTTGGCCGTCTTGGGAGTTCAGCCTCCGGACAAGTTTCCGCTTCTGTTTTATCGTGAGAATCCACCTGATATCTGGCTCGATATTGATGACCTGCCCGACTGGAGTACCACAAAAAGCTTCTTGGTATCTGGTACAGCTTTGGCCCGTGGCACTTGCGCCGATGCTACCTTTTTTGGGGCTGAGGCGGCGAAAAATGCGGGTAAGCTCGTCTGGATGGATATCGATC
>JBCCSR010001417.1:0-1531 GCA_039199865.1 Bacteroidota bacterium | reverse complement strand
GAAGACAGCCAGTCAGAGGAGGAGGTTAGTGACACCGACCTTCCACATCATCGGGAGTGTCTGGCTCTGACTCCAGAGCAATGTAAGCTACGTAGGGTAAACCAGCAATTTTGTCCACCTGATTGGGGTCGATGTGTGCGTAGACAAAATTGTTGATTCCATTTGAGCGGACAACTTCAATACCGTCGGCAGCAAATTGGGTCTCCAGTTCTCTTTCGGTCAAGTTTTTATGAAACTTTAGGCTGATACCAATCTTGTCTCTGTGGACCGCCCATTCTCCGTAATCTCCTCCAACTAAGCTGATATCTGTTTTTAATGCTTTGCTAAGTGGCATTACAGCTCGGACCTTCAAATCGATGAGCAATTCTAAATCAAGATCAACTGGAATAGCTGCGATATAGGTCAAGTGAGGGAGGTATTCCAATAATTGAATTCCTTGGTCCGCAATATTTTGGTGGGCTTGAATATCTGGCAACTCCGAAAATTGTAAGAGCTGATAGAAGTAATCGCCGTAGGATTCTGCGGCTTGGATTTGATGTTGTTGTGCAAAGTTGCGTACATTTTCCTCTGGTATAATCGTTCCTGCTTTGAGCAAGACCTGATACTGTTCCTGACCATGCAAATGAAATTGGCCAAGCAGGAGGAAGAAAAGAAAGAGTAAGGCATTTTTTTTCATACAGTTTAGGCTTTTAAGGCTTTGACTAAAGAGTAAAAATTGCTTGAATTTTGAAAAATAGAAAGTCTGGGAATGCATTTAATCATAAAACACTAGGGAGATGATTGTATTCATAGCTTGGATAAATCATCCTTGTGTCGAATAGGGAAGCAATACACGAAAGTGGTTTTAAAAACCGATATCTTACTCAATAGCTTGAAAGTGATTATTGCCGAAAATACAAATCCCACTCAAATTAACCTAATTCCGGGGATCGAATTGCTGTTTAAGTCCGTTAGTACGCATTTCTCCGTTATTTTAAGTCAAAAATTTGGGCAAAGTGCTATTTCCAATCTCTTCTTCTCACTGCGTAAAATAACTCATCTACGTATTCATCACATTTGTACAAAGACTTTTCAAAGCGTGCTTCGAATTTAAACCCTGCTTTCTCCAAAACCCTTTGAGAAGCAATGTTATGTCCAAACGGTCGAGCAAAAATCCGGTCAACCTCCAAAATCTTAAACCCATAGTCTACTATTTGGGGGATGGCCCGGCTGATGATGCCTTGGCCCCAGTGATCTTCAGAGAGCCAATAACCCAGTTCTGCATTTTTAATTTGAATCCCCGATTGTGGATGGAGCCCCAAGGCACCTACGGCTTCCCCTTCAATGTCGATGGCCAAAATTTGTGGTGGATCAAATTGATTGGCTAGTTTTAGGAAAAACTTACCTGATTCTAAGGTGTAAGGATGAGGAAATTTATCGGTCAACATTTTTGCAATGTTGAAATTATTGGCGTGTTTGACCAAGTGGGGCAAATCTTTTTCGGTCCAAGGTCGAAGTTTAAATTCCATAAGATAGGGGTTTCATTCAATGG
>JBCCSR010001416.1:0-1536 GCA_039199865.1 Bacteroidota bacterium | reverse complement strand
CTTTTTTTTTAAGCCTTTACTCCAAAAGCCCACCCTGTTTGTTCGACATTATGGATGGATCATTGGGACATTTGTGTTGCTGATTTTGTCCAATTCGCTTTTTGTCCAATCCTTTGAAACTATCAATAGTTATTCGGAAACAGCCGAGAATTTGGTGTTGATTTTTTTGTCCATTCTCCTGTTTATCAATCTGTACATTTTAGACGATACTTGGTTGGTGCCTTATCGGCAGCCCATTGTTTGGGTCAACTCGGGATTGCTCCTTTACTTATCGGGTAGCTTGTTTATTTTTATGTTTGGAGAGTACCTGATCCGCAACATTCGGGATAGTCTGGACCAGCAATGGATTGTGTGGGACATCAATGTCACGCTGAATCTAATTTTTAAGATCATCTTGTTGGTGGCACTGGTACAAGCCCTGTTGATTGCCAAGAAACGCGTACCCTAGTTTTTGTTCCAACACTGCGTTGTTTTTTCCTTTTTATGCTAAAAGTTGACCCAAGGTTTAGCAATGTTGAAGATAAGTTGTAATTTTATTTTAGAAAACACAACCAGAGCATTCTTTACTTATGAAGGAAGATTTGCTGCAAGGAGAGCTTCTATTTTTAATTATTGTGGGCATCTTAGTGATGACTTCACTGGCTTTGGCACTCGTATTGTTTTTCAATTTTTCGCAAAAGCGAATTCTCAAGGAAAAGATGCTGGCCAAAGACATGAAGATCAAACATCAGCAGGAGATGCTGTACCGTACTATTGTCATTCAAGAAAAGGAACGCAAGCGCATTGCTAAGGATCTACACGATGATATCGGGTCCAAACTCAATGTCATTAACCTCAATTTGCATCGACTCAAGAAGCAGGGGAAAGAGAGTGAAAAGATCCAAGCCATTGCGGTAGAGGTACAAGATTTAATTGGCAATACCATCAACACCACTCGGCGAATTTCCCATGATTTGTTGCCACCGACTTTGGAGAGTTTTGGATTAAAAGCTGCGCTCCAAGAACTGGCCGATGGCTTCAATCGTTCTGGAAAAGTAGAGGTATCGGTCAAGGTGCCAATTATGGAACAACGGCCAGCAGAAATGTTGGTTGAGCTCAATCTGTTTCGAGTCGTACAAGAGTTGATCAGCAATTCTCTTCGGCACGGAAAGGCCAACAAAATTGATCTGGACTTGACCATGAAAAAAGAGCACATCAATCTTCATTATCAGGACAATGGTCAAGGTTTTGATACAAGCCAACTCAACGAAAAAAAAGGGCTGGGCTCCAGTAATATTGATAGCCGCCTCAATATGGTTGGGGGAACAATTGCGTATGATTCTGCACCAGGCAAAGGAACCAAGGTATTCATTCAACTAAAAATTTAATCATGTCTTCTTCTATTCAGATTGCCATTACGGATGATGAATCGCTCTTTCGCAAAGGGCTAAAAATGCTGCTGGAAGATTATGAAGATATATCCGTACAGTTTGATGCGGAAAATGGCCAAGTCTTACTCGATCATTTAGACAGGCTTTCGGGTTTACCCGATGTCCT
>JBCCSR010001415.1:0-1539 GCA_039199865.1 Bacteroidota bacterium | reverse complement strand
ATGCTTAGCTTTTCAATTATGAACCAAATCGCTACCCTACAGTCTCTTAATCGATTAGGTACTCAAATGGCCAAAGCCAGAAGTATGGATCAATTGCTCTGGCTCATCACGGAAAGTTGTACCCACTTTTTACAATTGGAAGATTTAGTCATTTATACGCGCCACGAGCAAGATGACTCTTTGATCCAGTCTGCCGCGTATGGTGAAAAATGTAGCACAGAAAACTCGGTAATCAATCCACTGCAAATTAAAATGGGGCAAGGCATTGTCGGCCGTTCGGCCATGCGTAGAGAAGCGTTAAACGTAGAAGACACTCGGCTCACCAATCATTATGTAGTGGATGACCAAGTTCGCCTCTCAGAACTTGCGGTGCCCATTATTTGGCGCAATAAAGTGGTGGGCGTCATTGATTCAGAAAACAGCAGCAAGGGATTTTTCAATGGTTTTTACGTCGATGTTTTTGGTCTCATTGCCCAGCTGTGCGCTCCGAT
The DNA here is from genome assembly GCA_039199865.1 of Bacteroidota bacterium. Classification (GTDB taxonomy): domain Bacteria; phylum Bacteroidota; class Bacteroidia; order Chitinophagales; family Saprospiraceae; genus JALZUU01. The sequence continues at coordinate 1,048 of JBCCSR010001415.1, read as the reverse complement.
GATGGACCATTTTCAAAAGAGGGAGAAAAAGAAAGCCGGAATTGAGCTGTCCAACAAATACTATCTCCAATTCATTCAACTATTGGAGCGAGATAAAATTTATCGCGACAAACACCTTTCCCTAGATTCGGTAGCACGACAATTGGATATCAGTACCGTTTATCTATCAAAAATCATTAACCAAGTGGGTCAACAACCCTTCTCTACTCTAATCAATAAATACCGAATTGAAGAGGTGCAGCAATTGATTCGGAAAGGCCAACACCATCATTACAACCTACTCGTACTCGCCCATCAGGCAGGCTTCAACTCCAAATCGAGCTTCAACTACAACTTCAAGTTCTATACCCAACAAACGCCTTCTGATTTTATTCGTAGTCTGGAAAAAGAAGGACTGGAATAATTCTTCCCTTGCATCAAAGCGAAGCCATCGATGGCTCTCCCATTACGAGGCTTCAGATACAACTGATTACTGAGCTTTCATCTCATTTTCAAAACAAGAGTTTTCTCATCAAAATTGATAGAGGGGTTTTAGAATTTTGGACTGGAGATAGCGTTTGGGGCAAAAAGGGTGGGAGCCCGCCCTTAAGATCGACCCAAAACCGACCTCCTTGACGAAAGCTCATGATAACAAAGCTCCGCCACCCAAACCTGAGGCATCTTTTCAGAGATGGTATGAAATCAACAATTAACCAATCTACAGGTACCCATTTCAACTGGTTAGATGCTATACTTAGACGCAGCAACCCCGCAAATTCCATAAATTTTCAAGCACTTTTTTCAAGAGAAAACCATAATTCTCTGGAAATCAGCAAAATATTTTTTTTGGACAATACTCTTTTTATGAGAAAACCTGACTTCTAAGACTGAAGGAAACAGTATCAGGATTGCCATCCCCAAAAAAGGTAGTACGATTTATTAAACAGCACAACATTCCGGACGATTGTCGAATGAGATCTAGGTATTTTTGTATAAGCTTAATTTGTTGATACAAATCTCAGTTCTAGTCAATAAATCCGCTGGATTAGTTGGAGCTGGATCTTGTTTT
>JBCCSR010001414.1:0-1540 GCA_039199865.1 Bacteroidota bacterium | reverse complement strand
CCATTCTTTAAACCGTCCGTACAAGTTGAAATTGATTCATTAGGAGCACTGCTTTTTTCGCAGGCTCCCAATAAAATCAATAGGCATAATAAATTGAATAGGCTTAGTAATGATGTATTCAAAATGAAATTGTTGCTATAGTTTTTGTTTTAGAGCATTTTTAAATTTCATCTTTCGAGCCAAAATCAATAAATTTTGATCTCAAAAACAAACTTTAAACATGCTCTGATCTAATCGCCCTATTCAACCGGTCGAAAATCTTTAATATAAAAAGTGCCAGGTGTCTGATGTCCAAAACCTCCAATTCGAATAGCAATTTGGTTGTAAATGCTTGAGTTCGCTAGATTATCACCTCCGTCAAAAGTTACCGTTACCCAACTATCGTATTGATCTTCGGTAATTTCTTCTTGTATTACCGTCCAGGTTGTCCAGAATTCTGGATTGGTATTATCCAAGAAAATCACTTCCGCGAGTGGCTTAAAATTTGAATCATATTCCTGATTGGAAGGAACATAAACATCATAAGCAAACTTGCTATAGGTAGAAAAATCAATGGTAGATTCGAATGCTGCAAATTTAAAGTCTGAGAAGCCATCTGATACATTTCCTTCAGGACGATTATACCTTCCGACGCCATTTGCAGAGCCTGCGGGATCGCTTTGCCCATATTGCATGGCAACGCTATTGAAATCTGGCTCTGCTAAATTATGGCCGGACGTTGCCGCCTCAAAAGTGTGGAAGAAGGGGAAATCATGTACCATCAATGCATCATACCTTGGAGTACCATCTTGTACTAGAGAATTGGTCGGTAAAAAGTCTCGCATGTAGAAGGTCGCAGCAGTTTGATGGTTAGAGCCTCCTATGCGGATGGCAATTTGGTCATAGATGTTGGCATTGGCTAAAGCATCGCCTCCGTCAAATCTAGCAGTAACCCATGTGCCAAAATCCTCCTCTTCAATACTAAAGTTAAGGACGGTCCAGGTCGTCCAGAATTCAGGATTGCTGGAATCTAAAAAGATCAACTCAGCAGTGGGTGTGAAAGGACCTTCAAATGCAGTTCCTGAAGGAATGAAAACATCTAATGTAAATTTATTGTAGGTGCTGAAATCTATGGCCTGATTAAATTTTTCAAATTTAAAATCTGAAAATCCATCAGCCACCAATCCTTCAGGACGATTGTAACGCGTCACCAAATCCTCGGAGCCAGCAGGATCCACAAATGCATAATCAACGGTGACCGTATTGTTTTCAATAGGGCTTAAGTTGTTGAAAGATTCATCCGTTTCAAAAGTATGGAAGTAGGGCAAACCACTTCCTGCCAGAGCATCCGCTCTAGGTGTAGCTTTCGGACATTCTGTACCGCAAATACCGCCACAGTCAACACCTTCTTCATTTTGGTTTTGAATTCCATCGAAACAAGAAGGGCAAGGCGTTCCACTCGAACCGCCACAATCCACGCCCTCTTCATCCAGATTTTGGATCCCATCCTTGTGAGAAGGTACCAAATCGTATTCAAAACTAGTATCTTTATCACAGCTTG
>JBCCSR010001413.1:0-1541 GCA_039199865.1 Bacteroidota bacterium | reverse complement strand
GGTCAATGGGGCGTCATCAATCAAAAAGGAATTGAAATCATTCCCCCCAAATACGATAAGATTGAACGTTTCCAGGAAGGCTACGCCATTGTACGCATTCGCCGTTTCAGTGGTTTGACCAATTTGAAAGGCGAACAAATCATTCAACCGGAATACGAGTATATCAGCTACGCTGGGAATGGTTTATTCCGGGTAGAACAAGGAGATAAAATTGGTTATTTTGACGCTTCTGGAAGCTGGGTTTGGAATTTACAGGAGTAAGATTTATCTATTTCAGCTAAAATCCGATTTTGCTCACTCCCCCCTTAATGGTTTCTTTCAAACCAGCCATACGAATTGCGGTAACGGCTGCTTCTACTCCTTTATTTCCATATTTTCCTCCGGCTCTATCTTTGGCTTGTTGTTCATCATTGGGGGTCAGTACGCCATAAATAAAGGGTTTGCCAGAAACGATTCCCATGTTGGTCAATCCTGAAGCAACCGCATGGTTGATGTATTCATTGTGAGCCGTTTCTCCTTTGATGACACAACCCAGGCAGATGACAGCATCTAATTTGTGTTGACCGGCCAGCATTTTGGCACCAATTGGGAGTTCGAAAGCACCGGGTACTTGAATGGTTTTGATTCGATCTTCCTCCATGCCGTGTTTGACTAGGGTATCGTAACATCCTTCGTAAAGGGAGTGCGTAATTTCGTGGTTCCAGTCTGAAACGACGATACCAATTTGCATTTCGCTCGCATCGGGAAGATTATTTTCGTCGTAAGTGGAGAGATTCTTTAGGGCACTTGCCATAGTGATTGTTTTTGGTGATTAGTAATCAAAATAAGCTTTAATTCAAAGGGGTGTTTTTGCATCAATTTTTGGGTGGAACATCTGTTGATAGATGCCGAGTATTAAATTTAACAAAAAAAAGGCAAGGTTGGGTTGCCTTGCCTCAGTAAGTCTCTATTTTTATTTGTTGGTGTTTCTTGGGGAAAAACACTTATAATTTTGCTTCTACCCTTGAAAGGTATTTCTCCGCATCTCGGTTAATTTGAGATAGCGGATATTTTTCTTTTATTTTTAGAAAAGCATCTTTTGATGCTTCATAATTGTTTTGTTTGAGATTGAGCATTCCCAGTTTGAGCAAATAATAAGGCGTCAACATTTCATTGTCGCCCGCGCTGACTGCTTTTTGGTAGTAGTTGAGGGCATTGTCAAATTCATTGAGCTCCGAATAAGCATCACCCATTACTCCATTTTTGATAATCGGCATCATAGTACCAGCTGGAGAATAATCTTTCAAAAAATCGATGGCAGCAGAGTATTGCCCCAATTGCAAGTGCGCAATTCCAGCGTACAGATTGGCCAGTTCACCAGAAGAGGTACCACTTTTACTCTTTACCAAGTCTAAGAATCCCTCGTATCCAAGCCATAGAAGAAATCAGCCAAGCTCAATTTCAGTTCAGCCAAGATTCATTTGCCCTTGCCCTTACCAATCCTGGCAATGGATACGAGGGATTCTTAGACTTGGTAAAGAGTAAAAGTGGTACCTCTTCTG
>JBCCSR010001412.1:0-1541 GCA_039199865.1 Bacteroidota bacterium | reverse complement strand
TGCCAAACCAAGAGTATGCAGGTCATTGTCCGGATCCAATTGGCAAAACTGTCCAATGAAATCATCTGGATCCCACCACTGCCATGGAGCTGCAACGGTCAAGGAAGAAAAACAAAGAGAGGGCTGATCAAACTCTTGATATTCGAAAGGGAACAATCCTTCAAAACCATCATTGATTTGGTTAGCACGATCGGTATAAGTGTTGTACGGAGGACGGAATTCTTGTCCATTGGGCAATTTAAACACATCATTTACGCCTAACTCGTTGAGTTTCTGTTGAATCAAGTAAGCCCCTTGTACTTCTACTACCAACTCGCAGTTGGTGGGAACTGTCAAAGTAAACTCCGTGTAAGGTGCCAAAGAATCATTGGGAACATGATAAGAAATCAATGGAACGTCGTCCTCAGTAACCCAAGAAATATCTCCGACTGCTCCTCCCATGGAAACGCCTAAAGCAAAATCAGAGTCGTAATCGGGAAAGTTGACATAGTTAAGGGTATCTCCTTCAGGGTAAGGCAAACCCTGAGCGAAAGGTTGAGTGACGATACCAAAAGAAGTACCATCTGGGTTACCATTGACACTTTCAATGACCATTGGGAAGGGCCCCAGTGGTGTATTCACCGTAAACTTGGGCAATACCAATTGTGGATAATTGTCAATTGCATGTGCCGCATAAACGACATAACCACCAGTACCATCACCCCAAGCACCAAATTTGTCTACATCCACTTTGTAGATATTGTCATTGGCAGCATCATCTCTAAAGAAACGGATGGCATTTCTCAAATCCTGAACACCTCGGTAAGCCGCGTTGATCAAACCAGCAGTTCTGTCTGGTGGTGTAGCGGCTAGCGGGTTCCAGCCCAAGCGATAATCCAAAACTGCCACGTTGTAACCACGTGCTACAAGCTCATCTTTGAATTCAAGGATCATAGGATCATTTCGCGTACCGTAAAGGTTACAGAAATCAGGTTGAGGAAGGAAATTTCCAGTATGTAAATAAAGTACTGTTGGTCGAGCTTCTGAACTATTATCCGGAGCATAGAAGTCCAATTTCAATGCTTCAGGAATCGCTTCTCCTGCCTGGGCAAGGGCCAATACTGTCGCATTTACACCGTAGGTGATGTCAAGTACCGGTGGAGCTGGATCGTAGATGGGATCCAAAAACTCCTGATCTTGCGCCTGGACCTGCAAGCTACAAACACAGAGTAAAAGGAAAAATAGTGTGTTTAAATTTTTCATAAAAATCATTTTGAAATTAAGTAATGTATAAATGGTTGTTGTTTGGGAATTCTTTATTCCGCAACGAAAACAGTCTTATTTTTTCTTAAAGTCATAGAGTAAAGACATATAGGCCAACCGACCAATTCTTGGACCTCCATAAGTTTGGAACTGCTTATTGTTCAATAAGTTGGAAGCACCAATTTTCAGCGTGGTATTCAAGCGCTCGAAAACGTAGTTGATTTGTCCATCCAGCAAAGAATAGTTGGGAATCAAACCGGTAAATTGAGGAGATCCTTCAAATAAAAATCCTTGAATCC
>JBCCSR010001411.1:0-1544 GCA_039199865.1 Bacteroidota bacterium | reverse complement strand
CAAAGCCTTTTCGATCGTGTAGATTGCCACTGCTCACTCGGTGGTATTTATCGAAAATACAGGCTTGGTCTTTTTTGGCAACGCCAATTCCCTGATCTTGGAATAAAACCATCACTCCATTTCCGGAGCGTTTTAGGGTGATCCCTATTTTGGCATCTTCTCGTGAATATTTCAGAGCATTGTCCAATAGATTGCGAAAGACATTGCCCAAGTGAAATTTGTCCCCTTCGATAATGGGAAGTGGTGCTTGAATCTGAACGTCCACTTGAGCGCCCTGATCTTTGATCTGCAATGCCATTCCATCAACGACTTCACGGATCAATTGCTCCAATTGGAGGGCTTCTTTTTCCAATGGATATTGCCCATTTTCCAAACTGGCCAATTCAAGGACGCGTTCTACCTGATGCTTTAATTTCTTGCTTTCTTCCTCTACCACCTTGACGAAACGGTTTTCTCTGAGCGCTCCGTGTTTTTTACCCAGGAGCTTGCTGGCCAGACTAATATTGGTCAAAGGAGTTCGAAACTCATGGGCCATATTGTTGAAAAAATCCTTATTGATTTGAAGGATTTGTTTTTGCCGAAAGAGCGTATGAGTAGCAAAGACAAATACTAGAGTGATGAACAACAAAATAACGATTGAACTCAAGAGCATCAATTTCATTTTACCGAAGATGTAACTATTTTTCTCTGGAAAACGAATGCTGAGGATATCTGTATTTCCCTTTTGAAAGGGACTAAGTGCACAGCAATATTTGCGGGAGTTGGCATCTTGAACACAACTATTTTCGGACACCACATCCATTTCGTAATCGAGATCAATATCGTAAAAGATGAGGGCCTGTACCAGGGCGCTATCCAGTTCACTGTATTCAAAACGCCCTAAATCTGCCAGCTGAAAACCATCTTGAGTCGCTTCTACTGGCTTGCACATCGGGACTGACGCTTCTCCTGGATTGGCATGGCGGTTTAGATCCTCTACAGCGGAACACAAAGCCATCCTTACCTTTTGCTCAAACTGCTCTTCAATCATTGTCTTGGAATCATTGATCCAACTCACCTGTAAAAATACCAAGGCAATGAGCGCCAATGCGGACGCAATGATGACGTAGGAAATGCGGTTATTTGGTAGCATCTATAGAAGTATTTGCCAACCCAAAATAGCCATTTACCCAGGCAAATGCTTTGGATTAACAGCTCTTTAACAAGTAAATAACAGTTGTGAAACAGCTTCCCTTTTGCGATCCCTGTAATTTTGAAAGCATAAATGACAGCCAATCCATGGCTTCCGGTAGCTCAGCGGTTCTGAGTGGATCAAATCAATTTTCAAGATGAAACGTTTATTTTTTATCGCCTTTTTATTCCTCGGAGCATCCATCGGACTACAAGCTCAAGATGCCCTTGCCACCAAGCAACAAAAAGCCAGCTGTAAGAAAGTTTGCGAAAAGAAAGCCAAAGGACAGTCGGCCAGTATGTTCACCAGCATCCTAGAAGAATCTAGTAAAAAAGCCAGCTGTACTGCCAAGGTAGCCCAAAAAACCAATTGT
>JBCCSR010001410.1:0-1548 GCA_039199865.1 Bacteroidota bacterium | reverse complement strand
GTACAATCTCCAGCTCAATGCCGAGCTTACCGTGCTTAGTGCTTGCAACACAGGATCTGGAAAACTGATAAAAGGGGAAGGCGTGATGAGTTTGGCCCGAGGGTTTATCCATGCTGGCTGTCCGAGTGTTTTGATGAGCCTCTGGTCCGTTGATGATTGTGCCACTTCCAAGATCATGTTGCAATTTTATCAGCATATCACCGATGGGAAAAGCAAAGACCATGCACTGCGTCTAGCAAAAATAGATTACCTCTCCACTGCTGATCGTTTACACCAACATCCTTACTATTGGTCTGCCTTTGTACAAGTGGGCAACACAGCCCCTTTGATTTTCAAAAAGCCATTTAGAAAATTGTGGTTAATCCCCTTAATTGCAGGAGTCCTATTGGCAGCATTACGCTGGCGAGCAGCCTAGTGATTCTCCATCATTTTTAGGCAAAAAAAATCCTTTTACGTAAGTATGGAGAGGAGCCGACAGAAGTTGACCAATCAATCAAGAGGGCGAAAGCGATAGATGTGATAAGGAGCATGCACCCGTATGTGCTTTTTGGATTGTAAAACTTGATTGGGAAGATCACTATCTGCCAGATAAAAGTAACCATCTCCTCCCAGCGACAAGCCATCGGCCCAACGAATGCGCTCATCTTTGATCAAAGTATACTGCTCTTTTGATTTCGGATCAATGACGTAAACCCCTTGATTTTCAATATCGGTAAGGTAGACTCTTCCCTTCCGGTCACAACGAATTCCATCACTCAAAGGCTTGGTAGCCACCAGTTCTGCGGCGCTAGAAATGGCCACATCATGGACCCGAAAATCAGTACAAATATCAACGGGTACTCGAAACAATTGAGCGTGTCCCATTGCCGCGTAATAAACGTATTGCCCATCCGGTGAAACGTCCAAACCATCAATCCCCGTTAATAGATCAACCAACCCTCCCAGGAAGCGCATTTTCTTAGCAGGTGTTACGGGTACATAATACTGGTGACTCAAACTTCGGTGGCCATCCAAAACACTTCGACTCTGTCTAGTTTGAGTATCGTATACAATTAAGGAGGGATTTTTACCAAAAAAACTAACATCAGCAACAAAGACGTAACGCCCGTCGGGAGTAACCGAAAGATCGTTAAAAAAGGAAAATTGTTCTGCCACTTTTTCCGGGTAAATGTATTCGTGTACGACTTGGTTGGTCTGCAAATCAAAGGCCGTTAGTTTTACCTCTTGCAGGCCATGAAAACCATGATCGATGGTCCACAAACGATTTTGCCGATCACAAAAAACGCCGAGTAGAGTGTTGAACCATTCATCTTGAACCTGAGCATTGGGATAAGGCACCGCTACACCATCAACAATTTCTAATAGCCGATGATGCTCGGGCCAACTTTCGGGATGAACCGTAAAAAACACACGACTTGGACCACTGCTGTCAACAGTAACAGCAACATTCCCAATGGGCTCGGGATAACTAAAAAACAGTTCTAAGTCCTCCTTTCCGTATCTGGGCTCAGTGGAAATATCGGGATACGCTCGTCCACCACCGTAACG
>JBCCSR010001409.1:0-1549 GCA_039199865.1 Bacteroidota bacterium | reverse complement strand
TAGGGACGAGATGCATTTCATTTAATTCAATTTTCCCAACTTTATAAGAACGGTATTTAGGAGAAAAAGACCAAACTAAATCCCCAATCCTTAACTCTTGCACGACCGAAACGCCATTTTGCATTTTAACTACCTGCCCCTCAACAATACACCCTCCCATAGAAACTCCATTTGTGCTTTTTCTTTTAATCGTTTCAATTTCTGATTCTGGTGCACTATGTTCAAATGAATTAACATCAGAATCATCAGCTCCTGAATCAATTGATATCTTTGAACCGCTTCTCACCTTTGGTCCTAACTCCACCAAAGTTTCATCATTATGAAATTCCGATTTTACACTTATAAATTTTGATGTTACCCAAGTTCGATCAGTAACAGACTCGATCACATCAGGAACGATTTGTTCAGCCCTCTTACTCTCAGATTCTGGAATCCTACTTTTAAAATCAACACGGTAAATACCATAATCATCTAGCCTAAATAAGAATGGTAAGTGAACAACTTTTCCCGCGAGAACTATGTAAGTTAAGAAATCAAAAGTAGTTCTGGCGACTTCTTTGAGTTGCGCAACACCATTAGCATCAAATTCAACTTTATTAACGATGCAGGTCGATTGAGCAGCATCAATATATGTGTCTTTATTTCCCAGATTTTCTGCCTTTACGTCAACTGTAATATAAAAGGATCTATCATCCCTTGATGGGACTTGATAGGCTTCAATATCCCACTGTAAAACAGATCGCAATTCAGCATTTCGTTGAGCTTCCACCAGTTCAGCTTTTGCAATAGATACGCTTTGCAGCCTTATAAAAGTAAAGAGAGTCCAACCACCTCCTACAATTATTGCAAATATCAACGCTACCCCTTGGATGATATTTACCAGCAACTCAATTTCTTCTAATGTCATAATCAAATCCTACAGAAATATAAACCAGTAAGTTCAACATTAAAAACGAATGTTGGACTAGTGGGGTATTTGCGCGAAAAGAACCGGTTATGGGCCAGCAGGGGCAAACCGTAACATTCTGTCAGGATGCTCCCGCTCATCCTAAAAGCAAAAAAGCGATCCCTAGTGACAGCTTCGCTAGAAATGGGCCAAGATACAGGACAAACGTTTTCTCAAGTTAGTGAGAGAAATGCTGTCGGCCGGATACATGGAAGATTGGCAATACCATGCCACATTTTCAGGTGTCCCGCAGGGCGGCATCATCAGCCCGCTTTTATCTAACCTCGTTCTCAATGAATTGGATAAGTTTGTGGAAAATGAACTCATCCCCCAACATACAAAAGGGAAACGGCGAAGAGTAAACTACCCATATCGGAAACTGCAGGTGAAGAGACAACGTGCAAAGGAAGAAGGGGATAAACAACGCTACAGAGAGCTAGGAAAACAGCTTCGCTCAACAGTTAGCGTTGACCCAACAGACCCGAACTTCCGCCGACTACGGTACTGTCGATATGCGGATGATTTCATCCTTGGTTTTGTCGGCACCAAATCGGAAGCGAGAGAAATCAAAGCCAGAATCAGTCATTTTCTTTCAGACAAACT
>JBCCSR010001408.1:0-1557 GCA_039199865.1 Bacteroidota bacterium | reverse complement strand
TGATCTCAACGATCTTTTAATCACGCTCTTGCCAGATTTTTCTTATGATTTAAATACCGGAAAAGTCATCATTGAGATCAATACTGACCAATTGACTTTCTTCCAAGTTGACCTTGGAATAGACCAACAAATCTTCAATCAAATTGGTCATCGACTTGGTAGCATCGGTAATAAAATTGAAATATTCCAGTATGCTCTCTTTTTCAAAAGAACCGTGAATTTGCTTTTTGATCAAACCGGAAAAAGAAGCAATGGTACGGAGCGGCGCCTTCAAATCGTGACTCATAATATTAGAAAAGGTGATGAGCTCTTGGTTTTTTTTGGCAATCTGCTCCAAAAACGCTTCTTTCTCTAGATTTTGCTTCTGCAACTGTTGGTTAATCGCTTTTTCCGAATTGATCTTTTCACGCTGCATCTGGAGAAAAGCCACTGTCAGTAAGCCCACAAAAAGTAAAGCGCCCAGAAGTAGTATCCTCTGGAAAAGCAATAATTTCTGTTCTTGTTCCAATTGCACAAAGGCCTGTTTGCGGCTTCGCCCTTGTTCTTCCTCCTTGTAAAGCCTAAAATCATCTTGTACATTGAGCAAAAGGTTATTGAGTCGGCTCCTACTGTCGTACATTTTAAAACCCAGTTTTTCCCTTTTCTGCTGTATCAAATAGGCCTCTTTAAAATGCCCTTGACTAAAATGAATTTCTCCCAAGCGTTGGTACAAATAAGGTAGAAAGTCGATATGCTCCTGATGTGTGTCAATGGCTTGTAGACCACGTTGATAGGCCTGCAAGCTCTCCTCGTGTCGGGCCAAATTCCACAGTGCATTTCCAATATGTGTATACATGATTCCTTGGTAACCTGGATTGTGCTGCTTGATGCTATCCAGCATTTCTCGATAGATGTCCAAAGCTGCTTCATAACGTTCTTGATCAGCGAGAAAAATAGCCCTTTCGAATTCCAGATAATAAAAACGCTGATCAACATTATTGAAATCAATGTGCTGATAGCAACTGTCAAGATACTTGACCGCCATATCCTTGTTGCCCCTCCTCTTGTACATTTTCATTTGATAAAAATAAAAATCAATGGCCATTGAATCGGCCAATAGGTTGGTAAGAGAAAGTTCTTTTTTTAGTACTGAGGCATGCTGAAAATGTTCTTCCGCTTTTTTGTAGCGTTTTAGATAACCGTAATAGCGAGCAATATCGATGTTGACTCTAAACTGCTCCCTCTTGAGTTGGGCCTGGTCGGCTAGTAATAGCGATTTCCAAAGTGCACGAAAAACCAGATAATAATTTCCTTGAGTTCCCTTGCTCATTGCGTAAGATCGGTAGATTTCTACCAGACAGGAAGTATCAAAGCGATAGGAAGAAATGGCAATCTCTTGATCCAACTGATACAAAGCACTATCTAAATTTTCGGTTTGTTCTGCCTCTAAATGTTCTAAAAAGCGATTGACGGCACAATCCACACTGGCTCCAAACAGCTTGGAACTTGTACAACATACAACACTAAAAGCAATCAGTAAAAGGATGGACTTTAACATGTGGGGACCTTATTTCTTTT
>JBCCSR010001407.1:0-1559 GCA_039199865.1 Bacteroidota bacterium | reverse complement strand
GTTTTCCCATTACTGCCAGTAATCCCAATGATCACCGAATCAGTATGTCTGCTTGCGAACTCAATTTCAGAGATGACGGGAATGCCTTTTGCTTTAAGCTGCTTGATCAATTCGATGTGATCGGGAATTCCCGGACTCTTGACGACTAGGTCCGCTTGTAAAATCGTTTCTCTTGTATGTTTATTTTCCTCGTATGGAATATGATTAATAGCCAATTCCTTGCGGTAGTTCTCTTGAATCGTTCCTCTGTCTGACAACCAAATCTCATATCCTTTCTGCTTTGCCAGAATAGCCGCGCCTACACCACTTTCGCCTCCGCCAAGTATAACTACGTTCATGTTTTAATATAATCTAACACTTATCTTACTTTCAAAGTAATGATGGTCAATACCGCTAGTAAGATGCCGATGATCCAGAAGCGAGCAACAATCTTCGCTTCGTGAATTCCTTTTTTTTGGTAGTGATGATGCAAGGGGGACATCAGAAATACTCTTCTTCCCTCTCCGTACTTGCGTTTGGTATACTTAAAATAAGATACCTGAATCATCACCGATAAATTTTCTGCCAAGATGATTCCACACAAAATTGGAATCAATAATTCTACCCGAATGGAAATGGCCAGTGCCGCAATGATGCCTCCCAAAGTAAGGCTACCCGTATCGCCCATAAATATTTGAGCTGGGTAGGCATTGTACCACAAAAAACCAATACAGGCGCCGACAAAACAAGCAGAAAAAATCAACAGCTCACCCGTTCCGGGCAAATACAAAATGTTGAGGTAATCTGCTGCAATGGTGTTTCCCGACATGTAAGCCAGTACGCCCAACGTAGCGCCGATGATGCCGCAAACTCCGGTAGCCAAACCGTCAATTCCATCGGTCAAATTGGCACCATTCGAAACGGCAGTCACAATCAGGATGACCAGTGGAATAAAAATCAGCCAAGCGAATTTTCCGGCATTATCTCCCAGAAAAAACAGAAAAGACTGATAGTCCAAACGATGCCCTTTCAAAAAAGGGACATTCGTCAAGGTGGTTTTGACATAAACCATTTCCAAATACTCTCCATCCGCACAGTCGTCTGCTTTGACCAAAATGGGTTGTCCCAAAATTTGGTAATTTTTGGCTTGCGCTTCTTCCATGTCCATCCGCACTTTCACATCATCACTGATCAACATGACTAGGCCTACAATTAATCCAAGCACCACTTGCCCCAGAACTTTGAACTTACCACTCAATCCCTTTTTGTCTTTTTTAAAGACTTTGATGTAATCATCGACAAAGCCGATAATTCCCATCCAGGAAGTGGTCAAGAGCATCAAAATGATGTAGATGTTATCCAATCGCGCCATCAACAAACAAGGAATGACAATCGCCATGATAATGATGACTCCACCCATGGTTGGCGTTCCTTCCTTCTCCTTCTGACCGTCCAATCCCAAATCGCGGATCGATTCTCCTACTTGCAATTTTTTCAAAAAACGTATGATTCTTCCACCATACAGTATGGTAATAATGAGCGAAATAATCAGTGCTACTCCAGCTCTAAAACTAATGTAT
>JBCCSR010001406.1:0-1560 GCA_039199865.1 Bacteroidota bacterium | reverse complement strand
GAGGTCGTTGCTATTATTGATCATCATTACTTTGGTACCACCACCGGCAATGACCTTAACGTTACTGCCGGGCATTTTGGTCCATTTTCCGGCGGGAGACTCAACTGGCCATTTTTCACTGGTAGCATTAAGGACCAACTGCAAGTCTATGCACTGATAGCCAGCCTTGTTATACCTAGTTTGAAGGTCAAAAAAATTACCTCCTGTATCTAGGGCCATTGTGCTTGTAGCAAAAAAGGCCAGTAGAAATAATAGATTGATGAATTTTAGGATAGAAAAATTAGATTGTTTCATGTTAAATTGATGGTTAATGCTTACTCTAGATGGGATTTTCAGCGACCTCCCTTGTTTGTTTGATACAAATATGGCCCCTTAATGGACCGCCAAACAAGCGTAGAAATTCGCAATCCGTATAATTGAACATTACTGCCTAGTCTTTACGATTTATGGCTACACGCACAAAATGAGTAGAAATACCTATCTTTGGTATTACACACTTTAGTAAAGCTCAAAATTAAATTTCGCTCTTTAGTTTGTCAGACGTTAATTTTCATCCACTTACTTTGTGTACTAAAAAGCGAAAATCGCGAAGTAATTTTTTGAGCAGTACTACCCACATTGTTTTTCCTAAATTATTGCCTAAAATCGGTTATCCGTATGCCACCAGTTAAGATTGCTATTGTCGATGATCAGACCCTTTTTCTTAAAGGACTACGACTAATAATCAGTACTTTTCCTGATATCGAAATCATGATTGAAGCCACCAATGGAGAAGAATTGCTACAGACCTTGACTCAAAGGCAGCCAGACGTTATTTTATTGGACTTACGTATGCCGGTCATGGACGGTGTGGAAGTCACCGAAAGAGTCAAGGCGGATTATCCGGATATCAAAATTATCCTGCTGACCACCTATGACAGTGACCGGCTCATCAATCAACTCATGAAGAGCGGAGCCAATGGCTATCTTTTAAAAAACGAAGAACCGGAAGTATTACAAGCGGCCATCCACAGTGTGATGGAGAAAGGTTTTTACTTCAACGATCACGTCTCCAAAGCCCTGCTAAAAGGACTACAAAAGAACCGTCAAGTGATCGAGCCTTGGAAAGAAACGGTTAGTCTGCAACTCACCAAAAGAGAGGTAGAGGTACTTCATTTGATTTGTCAGGGAAATACTTCTGCGGGAATTGCAAAAAAACTCTTTATTAGCATCAGAACTGCAGAAAATCATCGTAAAAATTTGCTTCATAAAACGGATGTTAAGAATACGGCAGGCTTGGTTATTTACGCGATTCGACATAAAATTGTGGACATTGAAGATGTTTAGAAAGATGTCCAAAACTTTGTTTTAACTCCCTCCTCTCCGTTCATTAGCCTTACTCTCTTGTTGCTGTTAATACAAGGGTTAGTCCGATTTACAGGGTTTTACACCTCTAAGTGTCAATGGCAACTTGGTAACGCAACCCTGTCCCTGCGGCTACTACAATCACCCCACCAGGGACTGCGTCTGTGGCCCGGGTGTGGTCAAAAAGTACTTGAATAAAGTTTCTGGCCCTCTGTT
>JBCCSR010001405.1:0-1561 GCA_039199865.1 Bacteroidota bacterium | reverse complement strand
GCTACGTCGAAAACAATTATTTTTATCATCCCGTCCTCAAATTTCAATTTCCAATACCCAATGCTTGGCAGACTTCTAACTCGCCGCAACAATTTCAAATGGCTCCGCAAGATGGTAAAGCGATGATGGCGCTTTCACTGGGACAAGGTAGCTCTCCAGATGCTGCGGCCAATGCTTTTGTCAGTAAGAATCAACTGACCCTAGTCCAGTCCAACCGATTGACAGTCAATGGATTTCCTGCTGTGGCCGTCATTTCTGATCAGGTCAACCAGGAAGAACCGCAAGGGAGCCTACGCATTCTGAGTTATTTTATTCAATACAACAATTCCATCTACATGATCAATGGAATTGCGCTAAGAACTGATTTTAATCGTTACGAGAATACTTTTAGAAATACCATGCGTAATTTTCGTAAATTGACTGACCCCAATAAGATCAATGTTAAACCGGAACTAATCCGAGTCAAGTCCGTAACAAAAAGCAATACCCTACGCAATGCACTGCGGTATTACAGTGTGCCAGCAAATCGTCTGGAGGAGCTGGCCGTGCTCAACGGAATGCAACTCAACGATCAAGTGACCAAAGGAACACTCATCAAGGTAATCGGAAAATAGCCCCATACAATTTGTGACTACGGGGCATCATTAATTGGGTCCATCATGGAAAAATTAACAGAAAAAGCCTCCGTACATCGTCATTTGGACCAGAAGAGTACCAAAGACTTATTGCAAGGCATCAATCAAGAAGATCGCCTGGTCGCACAGGCGGTAAGTCAAGTCATTCCGAATCTTATCCCTTTGGTCGACTGTATTGTCCAGCACTTACAAAATGGTGGTCGTTTGTTCTATTTAGGGGCAGGCACCAGTGGTCGGCTGGGGGTCTTGGATGCCTCTGAGTGCCCACCTACCTTTGGCGTATCTTCCGATCTTGTTGTTGGGCTGATCGCCGGTGGGGATCAGGCCCTTCGCCATCCCGTAGAGTATGCTGAAGACGATACGCAACAAGGATGGCTCGATTTACAAAAATATCAGGTCGATCGGCAAGATATAGTAGTGGGGATCACTGCTTCGGGGACGACAACCTATGTGTTGGGTGCTTTGAAGCAATGTCAAAAAGCAGGAATAGTGACGGCAGCGATTTCGTGCAATCCTCAATCTGAAATTAGTCGATATGCCGATTTCCCAATTGAAATCCTCACCGGGCCAGAATTTGTAACCGGAAGTACCCGAATGAAAGCCGGAACGGCCCAAAAGTTAGTCCTCAATATGATCAGCACCAGTACGATGATTCGATTGGGTAAAGTAAAGGACAATAAAATGGTGGATATGCAACTGAGTAATGAGAAATTATTGGACCGAGGTACCAAGATGATCATCCAGGAGACGGGCTTGACTTACGCCAAAGCTAAAAGTCATTTGTTGAGATGGGGGAGTGTACGAAAGGCATTGGACCATTTGGCGGGCTAATGAAAAAACCGGATGCTTGGCAACATCCGGTTCGGGCGGTATATTGATAATATTCGTATTTCCCTCTATTCCTTATCTCTGAATGACTATCTTTT
>JBCCSR010001404.1:0-1561 GCA_039199865.1 Bacteroidota bacterium | reverse complement strand
TGGAAATCAAAGATTTACAAACTTGGTTTACCACCGAAGAGGGGACGGTAAAAGCAGTAAATCACGTTGATTTTTGTATTTACCGTGGCGAGACACTAGGAATTGTTGGTGAATCAGGTTCTGGAAAGTCGGTTACTTCGCTTTCGATGATGCGTTTGATTGCTCAACCTCCAGGTGAAATTGTGGGGGGAGAAATATGGTATCATCCCAAGGAAGGGGATCCCGTAGATTTGCTTCAATTATCTGAGGAGGAGATGCGTCAGTATCGTGGAAATGAGCTTGCGATGATTTTTCAAGAACCCATGTCATCGCTCAACCCCGTGTTCACTTGCGGAAATCAGGTGGAAGAAGCCATTCGTTTGCACCAAAAATTGTCGAAGGAAGCCGCAAAAGCCCTGAGTATCGACCTTTTTACCAAAGTACAATTGCCCGATCCAGAACGCATCCACAGGGCCTATCCCCATCAGCTCTCGGGGGGACAGAAGCAGCGCGTCATGATTGCGATGGCCTTGTCTTGTAATCCCAGTTTATTGATTGCAGATGAGCCTACCACCGCACTCGATGTCACCGTTCAAAAGACGATTTTAGCCCTTATTCAGGATTTACAAAGAGAAATAGAGGCAGCGGTAGTGTTCATTACCCACGATTTGGGAGTGATTGCCGAAATCGCGGATCGAGTCCTTGTGATGTACAATGGGAAAATCGTGGAAGAGGGAAAGGTATACGACTTGTTCGTCAATCCTCAACATCCTTATACCAAAGGCCTGTTGGCTTGCCGACCACCACTGGACTTTCGTTTGAGACAATTGCCCGTAATCAGTGATTTTATGAGCGTTGAGACCAAAGAAGATGGAGCGGTTGAGATTGCGGAGAAGATACCATCCCACGAGGAGATGATTGCCACTTTCAAGATTCATCCATCAGCGGTCAAAGAGCGCAATCAACAACTTCAAGCCCAAAGCCCTCTCCTGGTCGTTAAAGATTTACAAACTTGGTTTCCGAGAACCAAAAGTTTTTTTGGAAGGGTTAAAAGTCATATTAAGGCGGTTAATGGGGTGAGTTTTGAGGTCTATCCCGGAGAGACCCTGGGTTTGGTGGGAGAATCGGGTTGTGGAAAAACAACATTGGGTAGAAGTATTTTGCGTTTGGCTCCTGTTCGATCGGGATCGATTCATTACAAAGGACAATCAATTTTGGATTTGGATCAAAAACAAATGCGCTCTTTACGAAAGGAAATGCAAATCATTTTTCAAGATCCCTTCTCTTCATTAAATCCACGGATGACGATTGGACATGCGATCATGGAACCCATGCAAGTCCATCAGCTGTTGGGGAATGATAAAGCACGAAAAGATAAAGTAGTTGAATTGTTGGAAACGGTAAGCCTGGAAGCCAAGCATTTTAATCGCTATCCCCATGAGTTTTCCGGAGGCCAAAGACAGCGGATTGGCATTGCGAGAGCCTTGGCACTCAATCCACCCTTTATTATTTGTGACGAATCGGTCTCTGCTCTGGATGTATCCGTCCAAGCTCAAGTGCTCAATTTATTGATGGATCTTCG
>JBCCSR010001403.1:0-1563 GCA_039199865.1 Bacteroidota bacterium | reverse complement strand
GCCAATTAATACCAACGATGATCCTCCAATGAATCATGAAAGTAGCATCCGACGAAGAATCCGACAAATCAAAGATTTGATTGGCGATGGTCGCTTGGATCTTGCTTTTGAAACCCTAAAGGCCTTCATGGCAGACCTCGATGGACTACAAGTAAGTGGACCGAAAGAACAGGACTTACAGCATCAGCTAATCGACATCCGCAATCGCTTTACAGAAATCGATCAGAACTTAGCCCAAAGTCCCGATGCCAATGTCGATCAATACAATAAAGCCCTATTGCTGCTGCTCCAATTGATCGACGAGTCGCTAGAAGTGGCCTTAAACAATCCCAACTTTGCCCAACAGGGAGCGACTGCCCCTTTAAAAGATGCTTCTCCCATCTATACAGCCTCCATTCCCATCGAAAAAATAACCGCATCGGCAGATGCCCTCGAGGCGGGCAGTACTCCTGCTCCAAAGAACGGTAGTGAAAATAAAGGTTGCTTGCTTTCCTTTGCCAATAAAAGTACCAACGTCAATATCGAAGTCAAAAGTTTTTCTTTTCTTCGCCCCCTCCTCGGACTGGCCAGTATTGTATTGGTTGCGGTAATTGCATTTTATGCTTTAGAGGATCGCAATTGGGATCCCGAACCCCAAACGAGGCTACCGAATTCGAAACCCTCGGTAAAAGATGTAAAACCTACACCGCCACCACCAGACCGCTTGGGTAAAACGGGTGAAGAAATGGGCTTTAGCCCCGGTAGTCTAGAAGCCCAAATGGCAGATTATTTGAGTGATCACGATGCTCCAAAATCCAAGAAATTTGAGAGCAATGCTTTTCGTTTTGCCAAAAATAAGGTACAACTCAATGCGGAAGGCAAAAGTCAACTCGACCGAATTGCGGAAGTATTAAAAGCTTATCCAGAGGCTTATTTGGAAATTTTGGGAGGCATGCTAGAAGAGGAAGAGGCCAGTTATCGTGGCAATAAGGAGATCACTTTGGATGAGGTAAGAGCCCGATCGGCAAGAGACTACCTTGTCGCACAAGGCATTCCAGCAGATCAATTGAGCTTTGAAGCGGATGGGATGTCCGACAAAAAAGGCCTGTCTTTTAGGTTACTTCAATAGAGAAAAGTTGAAACGCTAGTCTTGCCAGTCCCAAAGTAAAATGCTCCATTCTTCGCCATCCTCGGTGGCATAGGTCTTGATACTTTCGAAGCCAACCTTTTCATGGGCACGAATGGATCGCGTATTTTTTACGGAGACTTCCGTAATCACCATTTCAAAATGGGGAGACAAATTCGATTTGAGTTGATGATAAAGCCCCTGAAAGAGGCCTTGCCCTCGATATTGTTTTTCAATACAAACTTGTCCCATAACAAAATAAGCCGCCTCTGCCAGTAATTTTTCTCGATAGATTTGCTCGTCAATGGTTTGAAACATGGGGATGAGGTAGGGAATTTCCTCGGCAAATTTGCGTAGCATGACCAAAGTATAGCCGACAACTTGCGCCCCATCCCGAGCAACAACGTGTGCAAAAGGCTGATTCATCGCAGCCAAGAGCTCAAAATCGTGATGAATGG
>JBCCSR010001402.1:0-1564 GCA_039199865.1 Bacteroidota bacterium | reverse complement strand
TTCAAGTCTAGGACCAAGACCATTGCTAAACAAAAGAGGATCGTGTGAAGATTTTTCATCTTAGTTTGTTGTTTTGTTTTTAATTAGGTGGAGTAATTGGGTGTTGGATAAAATCGTTGTCGACGAGTGCTCATCAACTGCCATCTCCCCAGATTGCGCCAATGCCTGCCTGCCAAAGCAAGCGATTGTAACTTGGAATTTCTTTTTCTATTAATTGTTGAGCGGTGGCTTTGAGCTCGATCCAGCGGGTATCCAACTCCTGTCGACGATTGATCGATCCTTGATTGACACGCGGGATGGCGCTTTCCGTTTGGTTGATCAAAAACAGGTAATTGGCCGTAAACTTATTGGGGAAGTTTTCGACATCATCATAGGCTTTGGATTTTCTTTGGACCATGTCTTTATCCCAAGCATCTATCTGAGCCATCAGTGCCATACCTTTGTCTTTTACCGCTTTGTATTTTTGCTGCTCCCCCAGCTGGTTGAGAATATTTTTGATTTGCTTTTTCTTTTGGGAGAGTAGATGAATGCTTTGGTGCATATCGGTAAGTGCGGTTTCCATTTCCTCCATCATCTGATGGTATGCTCCGTAATCCAAATCATCGGGATACAAGGGATTGGCCAGAATCTTGAAGGTTGTTGCTCCCAAATTATCCTTACTCTTGAGATTTAAGGTATAAGTTCCCGGACCAACTTTGTGTCCGCGATAACTCCCCTCGATGTATACTCCGGGAACGCCAGGCATGGTTTGGTGACGCATATTCCACACAAAACGATTCAAACCAGTTTTCTTCATCAGTACTGGTTCCTTTGAGGGACCACCATCCCAAGCCTGAAAAGAGGGATCCTTTTTAGAAGTAAAACGATTGATCAAATTTCTTTTTTCGTCCATGATTTCGAGGATGAGCTCGTCGTCGTCTGCCATTTTAGGCAACTGATAATAAATGACAACGCCAGATGCCGGATTGACCCCTCGCAGAGGATGCGTACCATCAAAGTTGGAACTGTTGCGGTCGAGCTGGCTTCTTCCCTCGGCCAAAACGGCCTCTTCCGGTTGAAAAACCCGGAAGCTCGATTGGTCAGAACCATGCTGGCGCAAAAGCCCTAAATCATCCAAAATCCAAAAAGATCGTCCGGAGGTGGCAATAATCACATCACCGTGTTTGATGATCATATCCAGAATGGGCGTGATGGGTAAATTGAGTTGGAAGGCCTCCCAGGCTTTTCCCCCATTCCAGGAAACATAGACCCCCGTTTCCGTACCCGCCAACAATAATCCCTCACGCTGATTGTCTTCACGGATCACCCGAGTAAAAGCGCCTTGCGGAATGCCTTTACTGATATTGGTCCAAGTCTTTCCGTAGTTTGTCGTCTTGTATAAAGCCGGAGTCTTATCGTCAAACTTGTAGCGGGTAGTGGCAATGTAAGCGGTAGCAGGGTCATGTGGAGAAATTTCAATAGAATTGATCAAACACTCAGTCAGTCCTGGAGGGGTAACATTGGTCCAGTTGGCACCACCATCTTTAGTCAGTTGGACGTAGCCATCATCACTTCCCGTCCAGAT
>JBCCSR010001401.1:0-1565 GCA_039199865.1 Bacteroidota bacterium | reverse complement strand
CTGGAAGAAGCCATGCGCAAAGGCATTCCCCAACCCCTTTATACCAATGATTTGTTGGATGCCGTCAAGCGTCATCGTTCTACGACCAAGGAATGGTTTAGTACTGCAAAAAACTATGCCTTGTTTTCCAATGAGGCCGGTTTGTACGATGATATTCTCGACTTTTTAAACATCAAAAAATGATGGATCAATACCTCCAAAGAAGTCACCTCCTGCTAAGCCAAGAAAGGTACGATGAAGCGGAAAGAGAGTTAAAACAAAGTCTGGCCCAAGACCCCAACAATCCTTTTGCCTTGGCCTTCCTCTCCATTTGCTACCTAGAAACCCAAAGAAGACCGGAAGCCCTAGAAATGGCACAAAAGGCAGTGGGAATCGAAGCGGGTTCTTCTTTTTTATTTTATACCCTAGCGAGAAGTTATTTTCTCAATAAAAAAATACCGGAAGCACTGGCCAGTATTGAGGAAGGCCTCCGACTAGATCCCGCCGATGCCAACTTCTTTTTGCTCCGAGCACAAATTTATTTTTATCAAGAGGAATGGCAAGAGGCACTCGACGAGTGTGAGTCTGGCTTGGCCATCGATCCAGAAGACGTACACCTCGTCAATCTAAGAGCACAATGTCTGGTAAAGCTCAATCGGCAAACGGAGGCCGCCCGAACGCTGGATTATGCATTACACAAAGCACCAGAAAATAGCTATTCCCATTCCAATAAAGGTTGGGTGGCCATTGAGCAAGATCAATACGATGAAGCCATCGGTTTTTTTAAAGAAGCCTTACGACTGGACCCAACCAACGCTTATGCCAAACACGGATTAAAAGAAGCGATCAAAGCCAAAAATATTTTGTACCGCTACGTCCTCAAGTATTTTTTGTGGATGAACAAAATGCAGCAAAAAGGGCGTTGGGCCTTCATCATCGGTTTGTTTGTCCTGTATCAGGTTTTGTTGATGGTTGCTAATGCTTCTACTTTTTGGGCCTCTATTTTATCTCCTTTTATTTTACTCTATATTATCTTGGCCTTTTCCTCTTGGATTGCAGTGCCAATTTCCAATCTATTTTTGCGTTTTCATCCGATGGGGAAATACGCCTTGGAGGAAGATGAAATTTTGGGATCCAGCGTAGTTGGTGGGCTGGCAGGAGTAGTACTCGGGGGATTGCTTGTTTTTTATGCAATGGGCAATTCCTTTTATTTGTCAGATGGTCAATTTATGGTGACGAATGAAGGAGTAATGCTATTCGACATCATTTTTGTGTGTGCCATTATGCTCATTCCGGTTGGTGGTTTGTTTATGTCACAACCCGGTACAGAAGGTCGACGCAAATTGACTTATTTTGTTATGGTCTTGGCTGTATTGGGGCTATTGGGGCTCTTTGCCGATATGACTTGGGCAATGAATGGCTTGGTAATTGGAATTCTGATTTTTAGTTTTACAGCTAATGTGTTCATAGAAAAAGGAGCAAGAGCTTTGTAACTTAGTTTAGAGATTAGATTTTGATTATCTTTTCCAAAAGAAATAAAGAGTGGTAGTCCGTATTGCAAATCTAAGCGTCAAGTAGCATCTATG
>JBCCSR010001400.1:0-1566 GCA_039199865.1 Bacteroidota bacterium | reverse complement strand
CAAGAAATGGAGCGACCGAATCGATCCCCATGTAAGGAGCTACCGTAATGGCATCGAAGTGGAGGGTTTCAAAAAAGGCTTTGGCATACAGCCGAGAAGTATTGCCAATATCACCTCGCTTAGCATCTGCAATGGTGAAGTGCTGAGCAGGAATATACGCCAGGGTTTTCTCTAGAGATTGCCAACCTTTGGCTCCCAGAGCCTCATAAAAAGCAATGTTGGGTTTGTAAGCTACACAAAGATCTTTGGTCGCGTCAATAATCTGCTTATTGAATTCGAAGATGGGATCTTCTGAGTCAAGTAAATGCTGGGGAATTCTGGAAAGGTCAGCATCGAGACCTACACAAAGGTAACTTTGCTTCTCAAGGATTTGTTGGTGTAACTCCTGACGGGTCATAAATTAACTTTGATAAATGATGTTGCTTTTCAACTCAGTCGAATGAAATCATTCAATTAGGCAACATAACCGTTGATGGCCTCTACTCCGGTGATTTCGGGAATCTTATTTTTCAAGGTTTCCTCAATTCCGGCCCGGAGCGTCATGACTGACATAGCACAGCTTTCACAATTGCCTAACCATTTGATCTTGACATGAAAGTCATCAGAGACATCCATCACCTCTACGTTACCGCCGTCAACAGCTAAGTGGGGACGGATATCGTCCAGTGCACGATCAATGCGTTCAATCATTTTATTTTTTTCTTCAGTCAACATATCGTGTTAATTATTTTGTTTTCCTTGATCTATTTCAAAGAATTAAGTTACACCGTACAAAGGTACAGTAGTATTTTGGATAATCAAAGTTTGACATCTACCCTTTGGGTTGGGGATTGCGCACTATTGCGTTGATCAACCCGCTCGATCATGTTTTTCGCCAAGTCTAAAAAGGCAGTGCTCATCGGATGGCTTTGCTGTAATACGATGGGTTGTCCACCATCTCCTGCCTCGCGAATGCCTTGTACGAGTGGGATTTGCCCCAGCAGAGTACTTTCACTCAAATCCGCCATCTTTTGTCCTCCCCCTTGACCAAAAATATAGTATTTATTGTCGGGCAACTCCTCTGGGGTGAACCAACTCATATTTTCGACAACACCAATAATGGGGACGTTTACGGAAGGCAATAAAAACATATTCATGGCCTTAACGGCATCTACAACGGCTACCTCTTGTGGAGTGGTGACAATTACCGATCCGGTTACGGGAACAGTTTGGACCAAAGTCAACTGGATATCTCCCGTACCTGGCGGCAAATCAACAACGAGGTAATCCAATGGTGGCCAAAGACAATCATTGAAAAATTGTTTGATAATCGCTCCCAATCGGGGGCCACGAAGCACGACTGCCTGCTCGGGCTCGATGATAAAACCAATAGACATCACGGGCATCCCATAAGCCTCTAGTGGTACAATTTTAGCTTGACCGTTTTGATCTTTTACCTTGGGCCTTTGCCCTTTTAGCCCCAACATGGTCGGGATAGAGGGGCCGTACAAATCTACGGTTTCTACCAATCTTGCCCTAGCTCTGAAGGAACAGGGGGTAAGTGTCGGCTTGATTGATGCAGATTTG
>JBCCSR010001399.1:0-1567 GCA_039199865.1 Bacteroidota bacterium | reverse complement strand
TACTTTCCCAATAATTTCTGTAAAGCCCTCATCGTCTCCAATTCCGCCCAAGCATTCACTAACAATACCGTTGAAAATATTTGTTGGCTCATCCATTTTGAGGCACTCGTATAGTTCTACATCAAAAGCATTCAAACTTTCCCCAAAATCACTTAGGGCCTCTTTTAGCCTAACCACATTACAATTGATTGAGAGAATGTGATTGGAAAAAATATGTACTTTTTCCCTTACTCTTTTGCCTTTGTAACTATGGTTTAGTTTTTCTATCAATAAATTGTTGTAGGTTTGGGTGTTCACTTCTGCTGAATAAATCCTAAGTTTTCCTTTGATCCGCTCTGGTGCAAAAAGCTCCCACTGCCTGGAAATGAGATAAACCCAGATACCTGATCCACTTCCAATATCCAAGACTCTGATCACTGTTTCTTTTTCTTTATGCCTGCCAATCAAGGACTTTACAAAAGCATTGATTGATGCCATATAATTTTCCATTCTAGTTTTGTCTCTTAGCATCAACTCATGAAATTCAGCTTCCCAACTATTGCCATGATTAGCCAAGGGAAACCATAATTCATTTACGCTATATTGGTGGGTTTCTTTTGGATTCCAATTTGAACTCCTCAAATAAAAATCTAAATCTTTCATAGATGTCACAGTTGTTTCGTGTTAGAATATAGCACTTACGGCTACTTACTTTTTTTGTGTTTGGGTTATTCATCTGGTATGATAGGGAGGATTCGCCAAAAGAATATAGCGAATCAGGTGATGATTTTCTGGGTAGGAACGCTATTCGATAACAAATTGCAGTCATCCCAAAATTTTCTAAAGCAATGAGGCTGAAGCCTAGTCGCCTCACAAGCCAAATACTCAACGAAATATGAAAATTGAGCGCTCGGGCGACTTGGTTTTCTTTAGTCTAAATTCGGGATGACTTTGGGATGGACTTAATTGTTTATCAGGCTGGGCTGGACTAATTGTTGTACATCTACGCGTTTGGCGATAATGCCGGTCTTATGCCATAATTCATTTGCTTTGTCCAAGAATTCGTAGATTTTTCCTTTTTGTTTTGCTGTACCAAAGAGTTCTTGCTGCTTTTGTGTTCCATATACCTCAACCGTTGCTAGTGCCCCTGAAATATCCTCCACTGGCCAATCCCATTTTTGACTTATAAACTCAGTATATTTCCCCGGTTGCTTGAGCCAAAGCTCATTCGCCTCCAGCAGTGCTTGAACAAGATTTTTTGCTTCGAGGGGTTTTGACTCCAAAAATGCTTCGGACAGAAAGAGTGCGTCTGCTAGAATGGGCTCAACGTCAGCACTTGACACCAAGACTTTAGCCCCTTTTCGACTCAACGCGGAACTCAATAGAGGCTCCCAAGTTACGGCAACATCTACGCTACCAGATAAAAAAGCCGTACCCGCTTGGTCAGTAGTCATTGGGATGATTTTCACCTCTTCTGGGGATATCCCTGCCTGATCAAGTACATACAACAAGAAAAAATGTCCAACAAACCCCTCTTCTACCGCCACCGATTTGCCAACCAAATCTTTAACTTTGTCAATTCCTTGAG
>JBCCSR010001398.1:0-1572 GCA_039199865.1 Bacteroidota bacterium | reverse complement strand
TTTTGAAGGTTCAATTCAAGGAGGCTTCTTAGCTGCTTTGAAGATGAATCAAGATAAGATATGGTCAGATTGTGATAAGGCCAAGTATGTTGATAAAAGAGATATTAAGCTCGTAGAGAGCGACAGAATCGATGATAAAATAATTGACCTGAGCTTTGAAAAACCGAGTGGATTTAATCACCAACAGGGACAGTATGCCATTCTAAATCTCGTGAACCCAAAAGTAACCGAATTGGACCTACCTTACCGGTGGCTTCCCCTTGTTTCTTCTCCTGAAGAAGATACGATACACTTTCAAATTGAACTGGATGGTAGTAGCTTTTCAAAAAGTTGTGAGTCTATCGATGTCGGTGATGATGCCATTATATTTGGCCCTATGGGTTAAGTACAAATAAAAAGCGCGAGAGCGCAAGCCGTGTATAATTAATTGCTTAAAACCACGCAACTAACTATACACATAAACGCTGGCGGTAATTGGCTTTATAAATATCCAATCTCACGCCTCACAAAACAGAATCAATATGGGGAAAATAAGAGTCCCGGATACTATGGCAGTGGCCGTTTTGAATTCATATTCTGGGGCTGATGCCTTAAGTATTGAGCAACGACCGATACCAACACCAGGAAAAAACGAAGTTTTGGTCAAAGTTGCCTTCTCACCAATAAACCCTTCAGATTTGGCAACACTGCAAGGGCATTACGGCTTTAAAGATCCCACTCCTATTGTTCCCGGTGGAGAAGGTTCGGGAGAAGTTGTTTCTGCCGGGCCAGGAATTATGGCAAGCTATTTTCTTGGTAAAAGGGTTGCCTGTACTGGTTGGGGAACAGGTGGAGGTGTTTGGTCAGAATATGTGGTTAAAAGTGTTAAAGGAGGAGTATTGGCCTTGAATAAATCATTGAGTTTAGAACAAGGAGCAATGTCCTTCATAAACCCGCTTACCGCCAGTGCTTTTTTGGACATTTCGAAAAAAGAAGGACATAAAGCCATTTTATTGACCGCTGCGGCAAGCTCACTGGGCAAGATGGTGAACCGTCTGGGCCGAAAAGAAGGAATTCAAGTAGTAAATGTTGTTCGCAGAGATGCCCAAGTGGATCTTCTAAAGGCCCAAGGAGTTGACATTGTGCTGAATAGTAATGACGCCGGATTTGAACAACAACTACATGATGTATGTCATCAAACTAATACTCGTATAGCATTTGATGCGGTGGCAGGTCCATTAACCAATCAGCTGTTAAAAGCTATGCCCCCCAATAGCAAGGTTACTGTATTTAGCGCACTTTCCAGACAAGAGGTACAAGCGAATCCAGGTCTTTTAATCTTTGAAAATAAGAGGATTGACAGTTTCTGGCTAGGTCCTTGGCTCAGCACACAAAATGTTGTGAAAATGATGCTGTTGTGGAAACAAGCCCAGAAACAAATACCTAGTCATCTCAAAAGTGAAATCAGAAAAGTCTATCCGCTACAAGAAGTGAAAGAAGCCATCCACGATTATACCAGCCAAATGACTGGAGGTAAAATTCTGTTAAGAATGTCTTGATAAGAATAGATAGAATTACTCATGACGTTTTCAA
>JBCCSR010001397.1:0-1582 GCA_039199865.1 Bacteroidota bacterium | reverse complement strand
GTCGGTAAAGCCATATTCCGTGGTACTGTTAAGAATACTATCGTTGTCGGTTGACAGAATCCTTAGATTATTGACACTTTTGAAGGTAGTATCCGTAATATCGTAAAACCCAATCACTAATAAAGGGGTGTCACCCTCGACGCAGATATCGTCTTTTTCGCATGACGAGAAATGGATAATTGCCATGAATAGCAATAAGATTGGGCACAATCGTTTCATTGGAGGAATACTATCGCTTTAATAAAAGTACTACATTTTCTACATGATGGGTCTGCGGAAACATATCTACAGGCTGTACTTGGGCTACCTTGTAATGCGAATCCATAAGAGCTAAATCACGCGCTTGTGTTGCGCTGTTGCAACTTACATAAACGATTTTTTCTGGAGCAATGTTTAACAATTGTTCAACAACTTTTTTGTGCATACCGTCTCTAGGGGGATCAGTAATAACGATTTCGGGTTGCCCCTGTTTTGCAATAAACTCATTATCAAAAACTATTTTCATGTCACCAACAAAAAAATCGACATTTTCAACATTATTCTTTTTTGCATTGCTCTGTGCATCTTTTATGGCCTCGGGTATAGCTTCGATACCTACTACTTTTTTAGCCATTTTTGCCACGAACTGCGCTATTGTTCCTGTACCGGTATAAAGGTCGTAGACCAATTCATTCCCGGTCAATCCCGCAAAATCTCTGGCAATTTTATACAGTTCATACGCCTGCTCAGAATTGGTCTGATAGAATGACTTCGCGTTGATTTTAAAATGAAGTCCCTCCATTTCTTCAGAAATGTGGTCTTGTCCGTGATAGCAAATGACTTCTTGATCGTATAGGGTATCGTTTTGTTTTGAATTAATTACATATTGTAGCGATGTAATTTGTGGAAAGGTTTTCTTTAAATGGTCCAACAAGAGTTTCCTCTTTTCGATATCCTCTTTGAAAAACTGAACAACCACCATGATTTCTTTGGTTGATGTGGTTCGGATCATTACTGTTCGCAAAAGTCCGTCTTGTCGTTTGGGATTGAAGAAGGGCAAGTTATTGGCCTCGCCAAAGGATTTTATTTCCAGTCGGATGGCGTTTGATGGATTAGCCTGTAGATGGCATTTTTTAACATCCAGAATTTTATCCCACATACCTGGAATATGGAAACCAAGGGCATTTCGATTACTAATTTCAACATTCGATTGAATTTCTTCCTCAGAGAGCCAACGGGAATCAGAAAAGGAAAACTCCATCTTGTTGCGATAGAAATAATGCTTTTTTGACCCTAGTATAGGCAAAATTTCCGGCAGTTCTACACCTCCGATTCGCCGTAGATTGTTCTCAACTTCTTTTTGTTTAAAATACAATTGGTGGTCATAGTCCATGTGCTGCCATTTACATCCACCGCAGGTACCAAAATGTTCACAGACGGGCTCCGTTCTTCGCTCTGAATAGTGATGGAATCTTATGGCCGTTCCCTCAAAGTATGCTTTACGCTTTTTATAAGTTTCTACATCAACAACATCTCCCGGCACGGCATTTGCCAAAAAAATAACCTTTCCATCTGGGGCAAAAGGCAAAGCAGTAGCCAAAGC
>JBCCSR010001396.1:0-1582 GCA_039199865.1 Bacteroidota bacterium | reverse complement strand
TCTTTGGCGAACGGGGATGACAACCTTGTTGTCGACCAGTAGAACACCGAAGCGGGCGTGCAGATAATTTGCGATTGATTTGAAGATTGGATGGATCTTTGCAGGGGTTTTGTTAAGCAAAGCATTGATAGTCACTGCAATTTGGAGGTCGAGATGAGAATCCGAGGCAAGTTCAAGTAAATCAGTGTTAAAATCGTACTGATAATGGGAAAGGTTTGCGATTATTCTTGGTTCATTCTCCGCGACATAGTGAATCTTCAAACCACCTCTGTAATTCAAATTTGGGAAGTTTGTTGAACAATTACTGTGATTGGTCAGAAAAAGAGCGGTTTTAACGGGTGTGCCAAAAATGCGGGCTTTAAATGAAAATTGGTCATCGCTTTTGCCAGCCTGGAATGTTGCCTTAGGTTTGCTAGGACGGAAGAACATCTTGTCTGCAATGTTTAAGGTCGGTAACTGATTGCTGGTTTTAATACAAGTATTAGTTAGCGGTTTATTTACTTTACATGTATTTTCGTTATGAAATTGGACCGGTGTCATTTTTTCTTTCGCAGGCAATGAAGTTTTTACATTTAGTTGAATCTCTTTGGCATTGACCAAATTAATTACGCTAAGATGTTCAACTAATCTGATTGCGAAAGTTTCGTCATAGAAACTCTCAGGCACAGCTGGATTGCACGGATTTCGAGACAGAAAGTCTGCAATTCCAATGAATTTGCCGGGGTAATGCTGTATTCGAAAAATAAATCGCATGAGACGTGCAATCCAGCGGGACAATCTAAACAAATGGCATATATTAGAACGATTCGGTTTAAGCAGGGTTAATAGAGCTTTGCGGTCTGTAAATACAGTAAATTCTCTACCGCAGAGGTAGTATTCAAAATTTTCAATGCTCCAAACCAGGCCAAGTAGTTCAAATTCAGTTACAGGGTAGCGTTTTTCAGAATCATCAAGGAACCTGCTAGCATAGGCAACAATCCTCCTTTCCCCGGAAGGTTGGATTTGTTCAAGAGTAGCTCCTAGCCCTGCAATAGATGCATCACACGTTACAATAGTTTCAAATGAGATATTAAAGTGGGCCATTACCGGATTTGATGTTAATGACTTTTTGATATCTTGAAAATCCTTTTCTTGCAATTCACTCCAACAAAACTTTGATTCCTTTTCCAACAACTTTCTGATATTTTCCGTCCTTGCTGTTAATTGGGGGATAAATTTCTGTAATTGCTGCAATTTTCCCTTAGTGATCTAACCTGGGGCACGCTCTGGGGAGCCGTTAGCTTTACAATTGCATCGCTTTTCGAAGCTACCGGGCTGATACCAGCAGCAGAGATATTGTGCCCAAGACACACACTCAGATTGGAAAAACTTGGATTTGACGATGCTCAATTTAATTCCACTTTCGTCAATCTTTGACAAAACTCTGTCATTATGGTTGAAATGTTTTTCCAAATCCCCACGGTCAAATATAGCGATATCATCAAACCACTTTTTCTCGCCGGGGATGATCCTGTCTACTGCCTTCTGCAATGTCGTGGGTGTGTTTTTGAATCCATAGTACCCCGTAATTGCACGGTAAAAT
>JBCCSR010001395.1:0-1587 GCA_039199865.1 Bacteroidota bacterium | reverse complement strand
TGATTCGCTATGTTGATCAAACCAATCAAGATTTTACGGCCTTTTTGTTGGGTATTAAATACGAAGACTTCTCGGCTACTTATTCTGGAAAACACAAGGGAAAAACTTTTGGCGAGTTGTACGATGCCTTTAATCAGATCAATCGAAAATTCTTGGATATTCGTTCCGAAAAGGAGGCCCATTATCAATACTTGCAAACCATTGTGGAGAATGTCGATGTTGGGCTCCTCTGTTTGGATGAGGATGATAAGGTCGTTTTGATGAATAAGAAATTGCAGCAAATGCTCAATAAGCCTTATCTGATTGATATTTATTATCTCCAACAAGTCGATGATCATCTTTTTGAGGTCGTTAAAAATTTGCAGCAGGGAGATCGGGAATTGGTCAAATTAACGGTCAAAGAGCAACTGCTCCAATTGTCGGTACAAGCCGTGGAATTCAAGCTACAGGGCAAGCCATTCAAGCTGGTTTCCTTGCAAAATATTCAAAATGAATTAGAAGCTCAAGAGCTGATTTCTTGGCAAAAATTGATTCGAATTCTGACCCATGAGATCATGAACTCCATCACTCCGATTGCTTCTCTTGCCACCACGGTCAGTGATATGTTGAAGGAGGAAAAGGGAACGCTAAGCTCCGAAAGTCTCGAAGATATCCAAGAAGCCATCAAAGCCATCAATCGTCGGAGTGAAGGCTTGCTTCGATTTACAGAAACCTATCGCAATCTTACCCGTATTCCTCCCCCTTCTTTTGAGTTGGTCGATGCCAATGATTTATTGCAGCGCATGATGACCCTCTTTAAACCCAAGCTACAAAAAGACGGTCTCGAATTTCGACTCCAGCATCCCGACCACGTATTGTACATTCAGGCTGACCCCGGCTTGATCGAACAAGTCTTGGTGAATCTCATTAAGAATGCAGCAGAAGCCGTCAAAGACAAAGAGGGGGGCTATGTATCATTGAGTTTGCAAAAACAAAGAGATGGTCGAACCCAAATTCAGGTAGCAGATAATGGTGATGGAATTGAAGAGGAAATGCTAGACAAAATTTTTATGCCTTTCTTTACCACCAAGCAAGAGGGCTCGGGGATTGGACTGAGTTTGTCCCGACAGATCATGCAAACCCACAAGGGGAGTATCAATGTTCAGTCGGAAAAAGGGGAGGGAACCGTATTTACATTGATGCTATAATCTTAGAGGAAAGTCGAGGTCTTGCCGAAGGAAAACAGCAGCAGCTAGCGGATCCATTCTCTCGGTTTTCGTTGATTTGGGACCAAAAAAAGCGCCCCGAAGACTGAACTTCAGGGCTGGTGCTTTTCTTTTATTGTTTCCATTAATCTTAAAGGGTAATACAATATTGCATTTTAGTATATATATTGGCAATCCCTATTTATGGGTATAAATACATTTGTTTTTTTAAAAATTGACAAATTACTCCATTAGACTTTTTCCTTTTAAAATTAATTTTGGTATTGAAGTATTTGATAATCAATTGATTGTATGTTTTATAATCAGTTCGAAGTTCAGCTGTATTTCTTCTGTAGCTTTGAGTACTGCTAAAAAAACAAAATGATCTAAATGAGCAATTGAT
>JBCCSR010001394.1:0-1588 GCA_039199865.1 Bacteroidota bacterium | reverse complement strand
TATTAGTTAAAAAAATAATTTGTTTTTTTCAGAAAATGTTCATGATCTGGCAACATAGTACTTCCACATAGAGTAATACCAGGCACAAAGGCAGCAAAGGATCAATAATAATTGATCACTATACTTACACTACGCCTTTGTTTGAATCTAATTGAAGAGTATCTCCCATTTGCTCATTGCCAACTTTTAAACAACTTGTTAATCTGCCTCCCAAACATCCAATCCTTTTCTCTTTTTACTTAGCTTTGTTTGCCTATTCACTAATAAGAAACATATGCATTTACCCTTCAAAATAACCAATACGCTTTTAGTGCTCTCATCCATCCTTATCCTTTTATTTAGTTCTACCTGCCAAAAATTAGAGCCACAAAGAACTCCTCAAGACAAAACAAAGGCGATCGAACTTCATGCCTTTCCAGGCCTACCTCAATTGCAAAAAGAAGCCGATCAGCAGGTCGCTAATTATGTGGTAGAATTGTCCGAAGACTCAAAAGGCCACCTTTGGTTCGGTTCGGTTGAAAAAGGGGTAGGCTATTTCGATGGAAAAACCCTGCGCTACTTTTCAGTAGCAGATGGCTTAGTAGACAATACCGTGGCCAGTATTGAGGAAGATCGAGAAGGCCATCTTTGGTTTGGAACACATCATGGTGCTTCCAGATACGATGGAAAAGAGTTTCAGAGTTACACTGAGACAGAGGGCTTACACGGAATGGGAGGGCAGATTTTACAAGACAAAAATGGAACGATCTGGGCGGGGACCAATCATGGTCTTTTCCGCTTTGATGGTCAACAATTTCTTGAATTTGAGCTTCCCAAGCCGCTCCTACAAGACTTGAGCTATAAGTGGGAATTAGGAAAAATATGGGACATCATGGAAGATTCGAAAGGACAACTATGGTTTGCCCGAGACGGTTATGGCGCCTGCCGTTTTGATGGTCAATCGTTTAAGCACTTCACAAAGGCGAATGGACTCTGTAGCAACAATGTTTCAAGTATCGTAGAAGATG
The DNA here is from genome assembly GCA_039199865.1 of Bacteroidota bacterium. GTDB lineage: Bacteria > Bacteroidota > Bacteroidia > Chitinophagales > Saprospiraceae > JALZUU01. The sequence goes on along the minus strand of JBCCSR010001394.1, from coordinate 581 downwards.
CCCAGGGGAATATCTGGTTTGGTACCCTCAGTTCTGATTTCCCTCAATATATCAACGAAGGAGGGGTAAGCCGTTTTGACGGCCAGCAAATGGACGTATTCCCCACAATGGCAGGGCTACACAATAATGATATTTACCTACCTAATTGATGTCGATAAAAAAGGAGGCTTCACGTAAGTCAAAAAGACTTGAAGAAGTGAGGAGCTTGGCTCGTAGACGACAGGTTACGCAGTCATAGGACTTAAGAACGTAAAGATTTATTGAGAAAACAATTGCAAAAGAGAATCGAGATCAAGAAAAATCCTACTTTCTGGGAGGAGAGACAAAAATACCAACTTTGATAAATGGACTGCTCCTGGGAGATACATTATTGATCGCATCATTGAGTGGATTGGTAAACTCGGTATCAAAATGATAGACATAGCCCGATTTGACCGACCACCAAAACCATTTCCCAAAACGATGCATCAATTCGACGGAGGCGCTCACCTCCGAACGGCGCATGTGGTTGACCACCGCATTGCTGGCACCAGTAGAATAATCGATAATATCAATGGAATAGTCGCGGCTACTGAACTCTG
>JBCCSR010001393.1:0-1588 GCA_039199865.1 Bacteroidota bacterium | reverse complement strand
GTTCATCAGCTGTAACCTCACCATCAGCAGCATTACTCAAATCGTTTAACTCTGCCGATTCCCCTGCAGGAGCAGAAGTACTAACAGGGGGCGGTTCCAGGGGAAATGGTCAGGTGAATATTCAAATCACCAGTATGGACGAAAGAGGCCTGGCCTATTACAAAAATGAAGACGGACAACAAAAGCCTTTGGAACGAACGGCAGAAATCCCTCAAGAACTCAAACAAAACAAGTCTGAATATGCCTAAACAGTCATTTACACTGGTAAAGCTACAACACTTTAAAGGTGGATTTCACTTATCTTTGGGCAATCAAAATAGTTATACCAGCAGCCAGAAAATGCTGCACTCGGATACCATCAAATCCGCTATTTTTGTTTGTGCGCTACAACTGTATGGGCCACAAATCATCAACCAATCTTTTCTGGAAAAATTTAGGATTTCCTCGGCCTTTCCATTCGTACGTCAAGGGGGCAAAGACCTATATTTTTTTCCCAAACCCAATACTCGTTTAAACATTTCCATCGTGGAAGAAAACGATCGTGGGGAAATTCAAAAAATCAAAGGTGAACATAAGGTCCTCAAAAAAATGGCTTTTGTCGAAAAGGCCCTCTTTGAAGTGGTCATCAATGGAAGATCCCTCAACCTTGTCGATGGTGTAGACATTAAAAAAGGATATGCACATCAGGGATGGGAAAAGGAAGTAATCATCTTCAAGAACGATACCTATCAACACGTTGCCATCGATCGAGCGGGACTTAGCGATAGTGATACCTTCTACATAGACAAACGCTATTTTGGTCCCAATGCAGGATTGTTTTTTCTTCTGGACTGTGCAGATGAAACGATTAAAAAACAACTCTTTGCCGCATTGCGCTTACTAGGAGATTCGGGCATTGGTTCCGATCGAAACAATGGCAATGGAGCTTTTGAATTTGTGGGAGAAGAAGGCAATGATGTCATTTCTAATTTTGAACTACAAGTTCCCGAAGCGCCAAGTCATGAGCTCGCGCTCTCCTTGTATCTGCCCAAAGACAAAGAGGAAATTGGCAATTTTGAACTTGCTCAATATGAACTGACAAAGCGAGGGGGCTACATCACTCATCCCATGAACGATGAACATCTGACCATTCGTAAGCGATCAATTTATATGTTTACGGAAGGCTCTCTTTTTGATGCTCAGCCAGAGAAGGAAGGCCGCATTGCTAATTTGCAACCCAATGAAAGTTCCTTCGAAGCAGTCGATACGGATCCAGTTCGTCATCCAATTTATCGCGATGGAAAAGCCATTTTTATTCCTTTTAAAAAAATTGTTTAGCTGATGTTTTTAGGCCTTATTCATGGAGGGGCTTTACCAATTCAATTTCAAGCTCCATCCTCTAATATCTTTAGCAAGAAGAAATCATTATGAAAACGACTTTAAGCATCCAAACACTGAGTCCTATACACATCGGGTCTGGACAAGAGTTACTACCGGGCACCGAATACCTCGCCTTCCAAGAAGAAAATGTAGTAGCTGTTGTTGCGCCCGAAAAAGTGCTAAAAGCGCTCAATGGCCACGAATACATCGACCAATGGGTCAGCTTAAT
>JBCCSR010001392.1:0-1589 GCA_039199865.1 Bacteroidota bacterium | reverse complement strand
CGAATTATTGCTTTCCAACTTCTGCTGGACATCGGCGATCTTAATGTGAGACGAGTTTTCGTAGGCCTTGGCAAAGTAGCCTTCATAGCCTTTGAAGGTACTGCGCTTGGTGGTCATCTTCCCCTTTTTTAATTGGGAAGGCGAGGGAATGGTCTTTGAGGTCCGTTTTGAAAATGGAAAATTAGAGATGACGTGAAATAGAATTTTCCGATACTCCTCTCCCTCGGATTTGACAAACTCCTTTTTCATCCTGATCATTTCCTCTTTTGTCAAGCCGTCGTAATCATTATTGCGCTTTGCTGCTCGCAAGAGTAAAACGGCCTTTCCTCGTTCGGTCAAATCGAAGGCCTGGGAGATCAATTGGTTCTTTTCCAAATCATAAGCAGCCAATTCTTTTTCACTCAACTGTTCGATCAAAGTGTACACCACTTCGTTAAACAATTCATTGATGGGCCGAGATTCCGCATTGGCTTGTAAAATGGCTCCATTCACCTTGAAGGTTTTGCGAATATCTAAAACCAATTTAGTCGCCTTTTGCAAGGTTTGGTAGGCCAGATGCAGATATTCATTGCGGTCTTTCGCGTTCGTCGAAGCATTGTAAAAACAATACAAAGTTTTGGCCCGCAAATACAGGGCTCTTTGCAGGTAAAGGTGAGAACTGACCTGTGTCCTCAAATTAATATTACCCAGTAATTCAAAATGATTGGGTTGATAATCATAACCCAAAAAGCCATTGTGAATGGCCAAGTTGCAATAGTTGAACGCTTTTTCAAGCTGTCCTTCTTCCAAATAAAGCTCGGCGTAAAAACTAAATCCGCGGATCATAGAAGGATGTCGAGGAATGGTATCTTGACCATTTTTAAAGATCCGATTTCTGATCTGCGCTTCAATTTTGAACTCCTCTTTTGCCCGCTTTAGCTCCGCTTTGGCCGCTGGGTGTTGTTTCTCCTTTCTGGATCGATGCTGGTACTTATCAAAATAAATTCGACCGAGATTGCCATGAATATTGGCAATGTAGCGATGATCTGCAGAATCAAAGAACTGGATGTACCGCTTCTTCGCCTCCTTAAAACACTCTTCGGCCAGTTGATAAAAATATTCCCGTTGACCAACATAAGCGAAATGGGCCTCTTCCCAAGCCACCAAGCCCAAATCATTGTAACTTTTGGTCCACAAAAAATGGTCCGCTCGCAAATCGAGCCCTTTCAACAGATCTTGGCCAGCTTCCACAAAAATTCGTGCTTTGGCAGGATCTTTTTTGTACCAATAGGTAACGCCAATACTATTGAGAATTTTGGCGAGTTTATAACGCAATAATCGATCTTCCTCTTCTTGGAGAAGGTAGGCGGCGGTGCTAAAATTGAACAAAGCTTCTTCAAAGTACCCTAGCTTTCGAGAGGCCTTTCCCAATTCATAAAAATGGTCTGCAAAACGATGCTCCAAAATGCTGCCCGCAGCGTAAGGAATACTACTCGCATTTTTGAGGTAAGTAATGGCCTGGTGATAGTTGCCCGTATGGTTGTATAATTCTCCGAAATTTTGGTAAAGGTAGATGGTGTTATCGACAAAAATCTGATCCTCGCTAGCCT
>JBCCSR010001391.1:0-1596 GCA_039199865.1 Bacteroidota bacterium | reverse complement strand
TTGTAATCATTGAAAGGTCAATCTCCTCCTTTTCGGCTCATTAAAGCTACAAATGCTCCATTCGAGACATCTATTTGCTTCAAATATAAAGTACCAAAAATGATCAGTAAGCAGCTTAACTTTTATCGTAACAGGACCTCTAATAATCTGTTGTAAAATTACTGAACTACTGACAATTCCTAGTCTTAATTGTTGGCCTTTAAAAAATAAAGTAAAATTTAAGGGCTAGAATCTGCCTCGAAATATTCAACATCAAATTAGAAGAAAGCCCCTTGTGTTCAACAAAGTTATTTCTGATGGCTTTACTGCTAATCATTTAAACCTCTGATTTTATTTTAATGTTTTCAAAATCGTTTGTTTTTGCCAATCTAAGTTGTCACACTAATTCTTGATTTCCACTTGTTTTTTGTATTTGCCCGTTGCCCTTCAATCATAATTGACTTAAATTGCCAACAGAAAACAATAATTGTGAACAATGAAACTGCTTCTAACTACAATTGTTTCTTTTCTATGCATTTTCTCCAATTTGCCTCCCACTGAAAAAGTCGTTATTCAAAATATTTCGCTCGATCATCCTACTGTGACGATCAAATCGACATTGGGAGAGGCCGTCGAAATCATCTACACCGATGCACCATTTATTGAAATCGAAACCATTCTGAGCGGTGCCTCCGAAGATGTACTGAACTACGCCATTTCAGCGGGACACTTTCGATTACAGGCCAATTATTCCTGGGAGGAAGCCAGTGTAACACTGGAAGAGAAAAGAATTAATACCCTTATCTTTTACGATGGGAAAGCCCAAAAGCCTCGAAAGCGTTATCGAGTGAAACTTCCGGCTAGCCTCAACTTTATTCCGTAAAGTTCGCAAACCATTGCGTTCAAAATATACTTCTGACCTCACGAAAAGGAGTGTCTCTAAGTCAATTGGAGACCTCCTTTCGGTTTTTTAGCTTCTAACCAAAGGGGCGAAGCGTAGATCACTTTTTCGTCAAAGCAATTCTATCTCTAGCCAACTGACAATACTCTTTGCTAATGTCAATCCCGATGTAATGGCGCCCCAGTTGATATGCTGCTTTACAAGTCGTACCACTTCCACACATTGGGTCTAGCACCAGATCACCAGGATTGGTCCAAGATTGAATGTGGTCTTTAGCCAAGGCCAGAGGGAAGGGGGCAGGATGGCCTTTGGCCTCTTGGTCTTCCGCTCTCTTTCCAACAACATATTGCCAAATATTTCCTTTGATCTTTTGTTTCTTTACGGGCTGGGCCTGCTTGGCCCGCTTTTGTTGGCCTTTTGAATAATTTTTATACGTGGTCCCACTGAGGGATAAACCCGCATGCAAACAGTCAATTTTAATGGGATTATGGGTTTTTACCATTCCCTTGCTAAAGACAAACATATATTCAAATTCATTATTGTAACGCTTGCGGTAAATCTGCGGGATCGGATTGGTCTTTTGAAAAATCATAGTGTCGTGCAGATTAAAGCCCAATTCCTTGAAATACAAGGCCTGTTTGAAGCTCGTTCCCGTTTCACTCCCCTTTACAGTCGCATCTGCCACCACCCAAACCAACACACCTCCGGCCTTGATG
>JBCCSR010001390.1:0-1600 GCA_039199865.1 Bacteroidota bacterium | reverse complement strand
GAGTAATCTTCGTCCAGCAAAAAATCAACAATCATTAAACATCTGACCTCCACTCAAAAAACCAATAAATAGATGAAACGACCATGATATGTATTGATCCTCGCATCAAAAAAGGATGGGATTAATAAATATCATGGGAGTCCATCTAGCTAGCCAGATCAAAGGATAGCGATTATAGATGTATGGAAAAATTTAAAGCATATGAAAAATAAACTACTACTATTCTTTTTGTTCATCGGAGGAACAGCCTTCGCTCAACAAATTGTCAGCACTACCGGTTCAAGTCAGTTTACGGCTCTGACCATTGATAACCCTTATGGACCAAATGAGCAAATTGATATTGAATATTTTGCGACCAACAATACGACCAATGATTTATTCATCCATCCCGTATTTCAGTTATTGGCAGACGATGAAGTGGTCTATGAATTAGCTGTTGAGTCGGTGACTTTGGAGAGTCAGGTCAGCGACGGAAACATCAGTTTTCAATTCCCAGACAATTGCACGATCCCCAATGGGGAATACGAGCTGCGCTTTGTCGTCAATTATTCCCAACCTGCTAACGCTTCTTCACCAGTTACTTACACCACCAGAGATGGCGAATTCAATACCATTTGTAACAACCAAAATATCCCAGCAGAGGAACCCTACACTTCTCCAGATTGTGAAGTCTTTGTCCTGACGGTCTTGTTTGAGAATGAAGGTTCTTGCTGTACCCTGGATCCAATCATTACCCTCCAAAGCTATCCATTCTACCCAACTCGCCCCTGGAAACTTCGTAGATCGTGGGTAAGGGCTACCGTCGATTGGGGAGATGAACCCCAGCCAACGTTCAATGCAGTGTGGAACACAGGGGCCAGTGGACTAACGACGATTCACCCCTGCGGTGTTAAAGATTATTTTATTACCATCAGCTGGCAAGAAAATGGAGAATGGTGTTCCAAGGTCTCCGAATCGATAGAGGTTAGCTCATTTTATGCCTGTCAATCAGATCTTCCCGTTCTCTCAAAATTTGGAGAGGTAAATACGGAAACGATCTTTACTTTATATCCCAATCCTAACAACGGCAACTTTAACATTTTACTTCCTAGTAATAAAACAGCCTCTGCTCTTGAAGTCTGGAATAGCTCCGGAACAAAAGTAGTGGAACTGTCTGGAACTTTTGAAAATAGTGTTCCCGTGGAGTTAGGTGCGGTGGAAGCAGGCATCTACTTATTGAGGGTACAGTACGAAGATGGTCTACAAGAAAGCAAACCATTGATTGTAGAATAATCCCTCTTCATTTAAAATGAACAATTAGAAAATAGCCATGATCCAATCGGGATGCAATCCTTTAAAGAAATCAAAATTGAATCATGGCAAGCTGGTCTGGCAGCAGACCGATTCCGTCTAACTTTTACTCAAAACAAAAAATAAAAAGATGAAAAATATACTACTACTATTTTTTTTGATTATTGGAGGAACTACCTTCGCCCAGCAAATTGTCAGCACCACCGGGTCGAGTCAATTTACTGCTCCGACTATTAATAATCCTTACGGGGCAAACGATCAAATTAATTTTCCTTATTTCGCCACTAACAATGCCACCAACGATCTCTTC
>JBCCSR010001389.1:0-1602 GCA_039199865.1 Bacteroidota bacterium | reverse complement strand
TTTGTTGTTTGTTGATCTTTGCAAGCTGTAGCAAAGAAGAGACTTTACCAGCACCGTCTGATCCACAGAACTTTTACCGATTAAATGCCTTTGAGGTGGATGTTACGCCCAAATTCCGACAGGTGAAGATTTTATTCCAGGCCACTGACTTCAGCCACAATGGGATTTCTGATATTACCGAAGATGATCTTGACGTCTTTGAGAATGGCAATCGAATTGATTTGGAAGGGGACCTAACGATTACCAGAGATTCAACTCCTTTCAATTTACAAACCGTTTTATTGCTCGATTTGACCAGAAGTGTTGAAGGATTGGTCGAACAAATCAAGACGGCATCAATTGCCATGATCAATCAAAAGTTGCCGGATCAAGAAATTGCGATTTATACTTTTGATGCCAATACGCGTTTGGTGCAAGACTTTACGCGCGATAGAGCAGATCTAATTGCGGCCATCAATTCCATTCCAGAAACCGATTTGGTCAACTCTACCAACCTCTACGGAGCGGTAAGAGATATGGCAGATTTGTGGGAAGACAATTACACCATCGAATCCATCACGGATGGGAGTGTCATCATTTTTACCGATGGTCGTCACAATGCAACACCAAATATTACCCTCAATGATGCCATGGTGGCATTACAAGGCAAAAAGCGATTTGTGGCCGCCTTGAGTAGTCCAGATTTAGATGAAACTTCGCTCAAAACACTGGCTGAACGCGAGGATCGCTATTTCAAAGCCGATGATGTGGCGGGGCTAGAAAGTATGTTCCTAGCCATTCAAGGCGAAATTCAGCGCTTGTCCAATAGCATTTACTACATGTATTATCAAAGTCCAATTACGGACCCTTCACCTTACGAAAATCAGTTGAGAATAGAGGTGAAGAACAATGCCAATCGTGGCAGTGATCGCCTAATTGATGAGACCTTCAACAGTCAAGGCTTTGGCTTGTAGCCGGAGTTGAGCGGAATTAAAATAAAAGCACAAGTGCAAGTTCAAGGTCGAATGCTCGGCTGTTTTGGACTTGCACTTGATCATTTACTCCTCCATTCACTGCTATCCTCTGTCCAAAAATCTTCCTCTTTTCTCCGTTCTTTCTTTCTCCAATTCCTTCTTGCTTTCCACCATTTATCCGATCGATGCCTGATTTCGTCAGATCAAATCATGCTTAGCTCCAATATACCTTGTATAAACTAGCGATTCGATTCATCTTAGAGGCAGAGGAGCGAGCAAATTCGTAAAGCTCAAAGTCGCACCATTTCTTTTGGGTGAAAACCTTCTCTTTCCGAACAATATATCACTTGGCTTTCATGCCATTTCCATTTTGACCGTTTTTCCAGTTGAATGATTTAAAGACCATTGAATGATTGGCATTGCTTTAAATACCATCGTAGAGGAATTGAATGCTTTTTTTACGCTTCGTACCGGCAACAATGATGTTGTCGTTATGGACAATCTTTTGACACAGGCTGGAGCGATTACCAATGGGATCGACGGTCATATCGTTGCTTCTCTCATGAATTTGGAAGAAGACCGCATTTCCCGACCCAGAGAAATTTATCACAAACGTCCAAATGGTCGGATAGAAACGATCAATCCTGAA
>JBCCSR010001388.1:0-1602 GCA_039199865.1 Bacteroidota bacterium | reverse complement strand
TGGCGGTCAAGTTTACCATTGATGAATCCATTACATTTGCACCATTGGTCAATTTTGGAGGCGTGAGAGGCAATATTTGGTATCAGTTTGGTTTCACGGATATCAATTGGTTGGGGCGCGGAATGCAGCTGACTACTTTTTACCAAAATATTGATCGGCGCCACAATTTTAGCATTTATTATCGATTGCCCTATTGGCGAGGAAGTCGGTGGGGAACTGCGGTTAGTATTCTCCGTTTTGCTTCAACGGAGCCCCTGTTTTTTGATGAGGGAACGGTTTATTACGATTACGAAAATTTGAGCTTTGGGGGAACGGGGATTTACGAATTGAGTCGCCATCATTTTATTGAGTTGGGGGGGACCTACTTCGTAGAACGTTACCGAAAAACGGAGGACCAAGACTTGGAGGTCACGCCCGGTCCAGATCAACTCACTCAGCCTAAATTTTTATTTAAGTTCATTCATCAAATTCGCCGAATCAACTATGATTATTACTTTCTCGACGGCTTTGCTTGGATGACGAATATTCAAACCGTGTATAATTTCGAGGAGAACGATTGGTTTCACATTCTATTGAGCGATTTGACTTATTTTCGACGCTTAAGTTTCAATGGTAATTTGGCCTTCCGCCTTCGGGTAGGCATCTCTACCAATACCTCGACTCCTTTTGCTCCTTTCGTTTTGGATAGCCACGTCAATATTCGTGGATCGGGCAATCGCATCGACAGAGGTACAGCTACCTTGATTTTGAATACGGAGTATCGACAAAGGTTTTTTGACTACCGTAATTTTGCTGGCCAGGTGGTAGTCTTTTCTGATCTAGGCACTTGGCGAAATCCCGGAGGAAGTTTTGAAGACTTAGTCACCGAAGAGAATTTGAGACACTTTGTAGGGCTGGGTTTTCGCATCATTTACAAGAAAGCCTTTAATGCCATATTCCGTTTGGATTATGGAGTGGATATCCGCAACACCAGTGAGCGGGGCTTGGTTTTGGGCATTGGCCAGTACTTCTGATCTATTGCTCGTACTGATTTTTGAACCAAGCGATTAGTTCGGTCTGTTGACTTTCATCTAGTTTGGCGTCTGGATGTGTCCAGGTATAAGATTTCATGGGCATTCGCCCATTTTCCATCACTTCAATGCATTCTTCTAATTTGTGCTTGGCTTTGTCGGGACTGTAGTTGGCCCAAAGGGAAAAGTTTAGATTCTCCTTCCCATATTCAACGTGTCCTTTGATCCATTTCCCGATGGGCTGTATGTTGGTATACCAAGGATAAACAGTCTGGTGAGAATGGCAGTCATAACAAGCGGCTTTGATCATTTGTTGGACAGCAATTGGTGGCTGAGAGATTTGTAGATAATCTTCAGCGAGATCGAATGGAGGATTGGTCTTATCAATTGGGAAAAACTGGATGAGCAGCAGAAAAATCAACACTGCCCAAAAGATGGTCTTTTTTCTTTTGGATGTCATTTTGTCTCTTTGAGTTTTTGATTAAAGTCATTTTAAAATGATGCCCAGAATCGAAAGGGGAGGCTTCATGTTCACCACAAAGTATAATTCTAAAACGACCCCCTTAAGATCGTAATTTTTTTTCAAAAATTA
>JBCCSR010001387.1:0-1611 GCA_039199865.1 Bacteroidota bacterium | reverse complement strand
GGTACTCTTTGGCCCTAAAAAAGACCTTATTGGAGCAAGAAACGACCAAAAGAAAGTTGTTGGTCAACAATATGGAGTTGGAAAAAGCGCAGTTGGAAAATGCTCGACTCGATGCGGAAAGAATTGCTAAGCAGGAGAAAAATATGCGTCTAGAACAAGAGATGGGACTCAAAAATAAAGAATTGACGACCTCGACTTTGATGGTCAACAAACACAATGAAGTACTCAGCCAGCTCGACAAACGTTTGGCAGAACTCAATGGCAATAAAGAGCAGAATGAAACGGCAATCAATCAGATGAAACAGCTCATCCGAAACAACATTTCTCTGCAAAACGACTGGGAAAATTTCAAGACCCACTTTGATAGTGTACACCCTGATTTCTTCAAAATACTCAGCGATCGACACCCTGAATTGTCACAAAATGATATTCGACACTGTGCATACATGCGCATGCGTATGTCCACGAAGGAAATCGCACGAATGTTCAATATCAACCCCACCAGTGTCCAGATTTCTCGAGTAAGGATGAAAAAAAAGATGAGCCTGACCAAAGAGACGGATCTGCGTCAGTACATCTCCAATCTGTAAAGTGGTAAGTCAATGCTGATGCTTGTTGCTCATTGATCAGTGCGGAGGCCAATAATTTCCCAGTTTTCCCCTGTTTTCAATTCGAAAATATTGTTTTTCGCTCTTTTTTGGACTTGATTACACACATCTATTGGCTAATGTCTAGGACGAAATCCCAAATTTATTTTAATTTGGTTCCATGGATTCCTTTAGCATTACGCGGGTTGACTTGGCCATTATTTTGGGATACCTAGCCATTGTATTTTTTATTGGTTTAATTATTTCTCGTCGTGGTAGACAGTCTGAGGACTTATTTTTGGCGGGTCGAAGTCTAGGTTGGGTAGCCATTGGTTTTTCCCTGTTTGCTTCCAATATTTCGGGATCTACCCTGATTGGTTTGTCGGGACAGGCCTATAGCGCAGGGGTTTCGGTTTCGAATTACGAGTGGATGGCGACGATCATCTTGGTCATTTTAGCTTTGTTGTTTTTACCCTTTTTTGTACAAACCAAAATCAGTACAATCCCCGAGTTTTTGGAACTGCGTTACAATCGCTTTTCACGAAAATATTTTTCGCTGGTCACCATTTTTTTGAATATTGTAGTAGACACGGCGGGGAGTTTGTATGGAGGAGCATTGGTTTTAAATGTCTTTTTTCCAGAATTTGACATTTGGCAAATTTGTGCCGCTCTGGCCTTGATTGCGGGAATTTACACCTCTATTGGTGGTTTGGGAGCCGTAGTTTATACCGATATCTTGCAGGCCATCGTCATTTTGATGGGAAGCAGTATTTTGTTGTTTGCCGTTTTGGGGCAGTTCGGTTTTTCCTGGGATGCGGCGGCAGAAATGGCTGCGGCTCATCGAATGTCACTCATTTTACCGGCCGACGATCCCAATTTACCTTGGACGGGAACCCTACTGGGACTGCCGATTCTTGGCTTTTACTATTGGGCACTGAATCAGCAAATTGCCCAGCGAGTCTTGGGGGCAAGAGACATTACCCAAGCCCGATGGGGTGCGCTTTTGGGAGGTTTTTTAAAACTG
>JBCCSR010001386.1:0-1612 GCA_039199865.1 Bacteroidota bacterium | reverse complement strand
CACGATGAAAATGAACGTATTGAATTGCGGGTAATTGATTTTTGATGATCAACTAATTTTTCAAACCACAACATTATTTACGAAGGGAATTTTCTGTTGAAAATTCCCTTCGTTCGTTTTATCCAGATACAGCAATCCCCTCTTCTTTTTCCCAACCATTCCTTCTCTGGCCAATTATCGAAAAAATGAGAAAGTCTATAGATTTTAAAAGCAAATTTCTGTAGATATGGTTATGTTTATACCATCTTGAAAATATCAAAACAAATGAATGAACATTTTAAAATTAGTCGACGTCTACAAAGCCTATGACCAACATGTCGCAGTCAATCGAGTTAGCTTTGACATTCCGAGTGGTAGTATTTTTGGCTTACTCGGACCAAATGGCGCAGGAAAAACTTCACTGATTCGGATCATTACCACCATCACCCAAGCCGATGCGGGCAGTGTTTTCATGAACGGAGAACCACTCAGTAGTCGCCATCCCAGCCAAATTGGATACATGCCCGAAGAGCGAGGTTTGTACAAAAAAATGAAGGTTGGGGATCACCTCATGTATCTCGCTCAGCTTAAGGGTTTGAGTCGCAAAAAAGCCCGGCAAGCCATCGGATATTGGTTTGAAAAATTTGACATCAAAAGTTGGTGGCCCAAAAAAGTGGAAGAGTTGTCCAAAGGGATGCAGCAGAAAATCCAGTTTATCTCTACGGTGATCCACGAACCCAAATTGCTCATTCTCGACGAACCTTTCTCCGGCCTCGATCCCATCAATACCAACTTGATCAAAGATGAAATTGATGCCCTCAACAAAAAGGGAACCAGTATCATTTTTTCGACCCATCGGATGGAACAAGTGGAAGAAGTCTGCGAAAAAATTGTCTTGATCAATCAGGGAAAAAATGTATTAGAGGGAGGGGTCACGGAGATTAAAAACCAATTCAAAAAAAATCTTTTTGAAGTTTGTTTTCAAGGGACACTTCCCAGTGATATTCAGGAAAGAGTGGAAATCGTCAGTCGCAAAGATCAAAGCCTAACCATCAAATTGGCCAAGACAGAAGATTCCAAAGCCTTTCTACAATACCTCATCCAACAGGATTTATACATCACCGCCTACAATGAGGTTTTGCCTACCATAAACGAAATTTTTATTCAACAAGTAGCGGCCAAGCAAGCAGTTTAAGGGGAAGAATTTTGTCTCCAATCGATTCAAAACTGATCATCAACTTTGCAGTACCACAAAAACAACATCAAATGCATAAACTCTGGCTTATTTTTCAAAGAGAATACTTCACCCGAGTAAAAAAGAAATCTTTTATTGTTCTCACTTTACTGACTCCTTTGATCTTTAGTTTATTTGTGCTGATCCCCATCTGGATTGAAAGCTACGAAAGTGACGATGCCCATCGCGTGGCCGTAATCGATGACGCTCAGCTCTTAAAAGGGGTGATCAAAGATGAAAATAATCTGCACTTTCATTTTGAAGATACTCCATTCGAAACGCTCAAAGCCCAATTAAAAGAAAAGGATTATGATGGCATCCTAAAAATCCCCAATCTAAACAATCTAAAAGAATACAAACACACCATTTACTATTATTCTGATCGGCAACTAGGTTTTG
>JBCCSR010001385.1:0-1615 GCA_039199865.1 Bacteroidota bacterium | reverse complement strand
TTACCCAGAGCAAGAAGTACGTATTGCCTTGAACCCAAGTACCATGAGCCAGATGGGGATCTCTCTTTCAGATGTAGAAAATGCTATCAAAAGTAATAATGCAAATATCCCGGGAGGAGCGATCAAAGTATCCAATAAGCTCTTCAATGTCAAAAGCTCTGGCGATTACGAAAATTTGGAGCAGATCCGAAACACGGTAGTTGGCAGCTATAATGGTAAGATCATTTACCTGAAAAACATTGCTTCCATTTTTATGGACTACGAGGATGAGCGGCATATTGCCCGCCTGAACGGACAACGGAGTTTGGCAATTGCTATTCAACAAAAATCTGGCCGTAATATTTTTAAAACGATTGAACCGATCCAGAAAAAAATGGCCGCCTTATCCATTGCTGAGGATATGGACTTGGAGGTTGTATTCGATCAATCAGTCGGGGTTAAAGACCGGGTCAGCGGATTTATTTCTAACCTCGTTCAAGGTATCGTATTGGTTGGAATCATCATTTTGCTAGCACTGGGTTTACGTGCAGCAGGTTTGGTGATGTTGTCCATTCCCCTCTCCATCCTTGTTGGGTTGTTTGTGGTCGATCTGTACGATTTGGGGTTACAACAAATGTCGATTGCTGGCTTGGTGGTTGCCCTAGGATTACTTGTAGATAACTCCATCGCTATAACAGAAAATATTGAGCGTTTTTTAGCAGAAGGCTATAGTCGAGAAGATGCGGCCATCAAAGGAACCAATCAATTGGTAGCCCCGATCACATCGGCCACGATTACCACAATGTTGGCTTTTGTTCCAGTGTTATTGGTTCCCGGAACAACAGGAGGATTTATCAAAGCTTTACCGATCACGGTAGTGGCGACTATGGCTGCCTCATTTGTCATCTCGATTACGCTAACGCCCTTTTTAGCCAGTCGTTTTTTACGCCCTCCGGCAGATAGAAAACGTCAACCCATCTTGAAAAGTGGTTTGCAAACGATTGTAACTGGTCCTTACCGGAGATTGTTGGGCTGGGCTTTAAACCATAAACTCATCACCCTGATTTTGGCCGTTGGTTCCTTTGTTGGTGCCCTTTCCCTCTTCCCTTTAGTCGGTGTGAGTTTCTTCCCTAAGGCAGAAAAGCCACAAATACGAATAACAGTTGAACTACCAAAAGGGAGCAACATAGACGCTACCAATGAGGTGATGTTATATGTAGAGTCGGTATTGGAATCCCGCCCAGAGATTAACAAGTATGCCGCAAACGTCGGGAAAGGAAATCCTAGGATCTATTACAATACTAATCAAAAAGATTTCACTGCTAATTTTGGAGAAGTGTATGTTACGCTCCATCAGTATGAAATTGACGAGTTCTATAATCTACTCGATGCACTTCGAGAACGCTTCCAAGACTTTCCAGACGCTCGGATCAGCGTGATCGAATACGAGCAAGGCCCACCAGTCAATGCTCCGATCGAAGTGATGGTCAACGGCGAAAACCTGGACGAGTTGAAACGCATCAGCTCTGAAATCGAAGATCTATTAGAGGCACACCCACAAACCTTGAATATCAATAATCTGCTGGGCCAATCCAGAACGGATATCGAGTTTAAGATCAATCGCGACAAGGCTCTG
>JBCCSR010001384.1:0-1621 GCA_039199865.1 Bacteroidota bacterium | reverse complement strand
TTGTAAAATTCCTTTGGCATATTGCTCGCTATCCCGAAATAATGAGTTGGAGGTATAGCTTTTATAAAGTGCCGAGGTGACCTTTTTGCTCTGAACCTGATTGATGAATTTTTCATTTTTGATCTCGATGCCATAAGCATTAAAGTAGGCTTTTACGCCAATCTTAAATTGAATGGGCTTGATGGGATCGTTGGTAGGGGGAATGATTTGTTGGTAGTGATTTTTACCGATTGGGAGGTAGTAAATTTCTCGACTCATCAGGGCATCTTGAAAAAAGTTGTAGGTGGCAATCGACATAATTTTTGTACCATTGGTCAGATTGACAATAAAATGCTGATCCAACATTTTTAATTTTAATGCCTGCAACTGATTGGTGATGTCTTTAAGGCTATCTTCCTTGACGATGATCCGATGGTATTGTTCTGGTAATAAGCACAAGACTTTAATGGTGTGTTCCAATTGGCCACTTCGTTCCATCAGCTCAGTAGTGATAAAGAGGTAGTGATCTACATCCTTCATTTCTTTGATGAGAAAAATGTTGGGCAGAGGTTGTTGGCTAACGAGAGAAACGAGCGTAGTAGGCATCTAAAGTTGGTTGGTTGGTTTGAATGGTTTTGTTTATAATGCAATTTTGATAAAGCCAAATGGAACGCCTCCTTGGATCAATTTTCGAGTTTTGGGGAAGGGCGTTTGTGGGTCGTAATTGCCTCGGCGCATCGAACGTTTTAAGTCATTCCAGGTGCGATCTTCGAGTAAAAACTCCTTGTATTTGTCTTTGCGTTTGGGCCAGCCACCCGTCATGAAATCCCAGCCAGTGCCTGCTCCAACGCGGAGTACCGCCGCTCCATCCGTACCAGCCTTTGCGATTTCCTGGATTTCCTGGAGATAGTCGATATAGCCTTCCAGTACCAATGGATGTTCTTCTTCTTCCCAAAATTCAATTTCTTCTTTTAGTAATAGCAAGCTATGATCATTGACGACTTGCAGTAGTTTGGAAAGATTTAATGCCGGAAAATTTTCTGGAACTTGCAGGTGTTTTTTAGCTCGCGTATGCCGCAATAGATCCTCGGGAATGGTGATGCTGAAATGTGTTTTTTGCCCCTGTGGAATGCATACGAAAAGACTGCTCAATTGCTTTTTTTCGTCCCAACCATTTCGGTATTCATTGATGACCATTGACTTTCTCAGCTCGGTAGAGGTCTTGAAATGGGCATCACCGATGTGTAACAATCTTAGGAAATCCTTTTGGGGATCCAATCGATGATTTTGGCCATTGCTAGGGGCAAGATAATTGGCCTGTATCCGGGCATCCTGGTATTGCATTTTACCATTTCGTTCTCGTCCCAAGTGTTTTTCTCTTTTGACAAAATTCGGTCGTTCCCGAATGAGGTAATTGAGTATCGCAGTTCGAATGCTTCCCTTGAGGGAGGAACCGGGAATGCAGGCCTCTCGATTCATGCCCAGAAGAATGTGTGCCTTAATTTTTTCTTTACCGGGGACCTTATCGACAATAGTGATCTTTCGAGTGGCTACATCTGCCGTATAATTTACTCATTTATGCCAAATTGTCGCTTGGCCAAAACGTCACATCCGGTTTTGAATAGGCCAAATTGTCGTTTGC
>JBCCSR010001383.1:0-1622 GCA_039199865.1 Bacteroidota bacterium | reverse complement strand
CCGCCAACGAATGCTTTGAACCATTGAGTTGGCGGTACGGTTTACAATTATACTATTGATGGCACCTTTGACAACCAACCAGTCGCAAACAACAGTTGGATTTATTCGATTAACAGCAACATGACGTTCGATTTAAGTTCAACCTCCACCTTGCAGTGGACGGTAAACTACATCGGCAATCGAAACACAGCTCAGGGAGAAGATTCAAGGTATTTATCACCAAATCTTACCTTCAGGAAAAGTTTCGGAAATCGCTTCTCCACTACTATTCAGTGGCTCCATATGGATATGGGATTATTACCTTCCAATGAACAACGTATTACCACGTCCAGACCAAACGATTTCTTTACCACAACCAATTACATTTACGAAGTTGATATGTTACTGTTAAACTTGAGCTACAGCATCAACAAATCCAACAACAAAACACGCTTTGTCAAAAGTGAATTTGGAGTACGGGAGTATTGAAAAGATAGTAGAGCCCTAGCCTTACCTTTTTTAGAGCCTTCTTTTGGAAGTTCAAAAATGCCCGGCACAATGTGTTTTTGATGCGCAAGGCTATGAAATTGAATCTTTTCGCGGAAGGCTACCAAAAGTCAAGGAATTGATTCTTTCAATTTCTAAGTCAATTTGAATAATGAAGTCAAATACCGACAGGATACTGGTTCAGCTTTTTATACTGCTACTTCACAGGGTACAAATTCTTTATCGTCCAATTAAATACCATCAGTTTTTACGGTGAATTACTAGAAGTAATGAAATCGGCCACATTAGAAGAGTTACTTTCATTTTGCTATTGATTTAATCCCTTACAATGCAAAATTAAGATTGGCCTGCGCTCGACATAATAAAAGTATGAAAATTTATAACTAGCATCATTCTTCTAAAAAGCCCGATTTACTAATTCATTTTAGTGTTTGTTGTATATCGAGTTATATCAATTCTTGATTATCCATTGTAAAGCAAATTCATTGACTCTATCCATGTGGTCAATCCACTCTTTCTTGCCAGATGCATGGGTCTTGGTCTCCAGAAAAAAATGATCGCAGTTTGGAAATACTTTGTAGGTTAAATTTTTCTTTCCTTGCTTCAAGAACTCAAGCTTTGCATAATCCATATTCAAGATACTATGGTAGTCGTTTCCTCCGGCGACATAAAGAATGGGGATATCAAGTTTCAACATATTGTCTATTGGAGAATTCAAAGTGAAACTACTCCATTTATAATAAGTCTCTCCAAACCATTCTTTTTCCGTTGAATTAGGGTCATTGTATATTTTTTCAAATTCAGCATACAAAGAATCGATATTGGATTGTGCTTCTTCATTTAATTTTTCACCATTTAAGGCAGATACCCTTTCCATAAGTATAAAATCATATAAATGATTTAATGAATTGCCCATCATGGAGATGACATGTGTAACTCTTTGATTCTCTACTGCTACTGCTGGTGCTACCTGAGAGCCTTCCGAATGCCCCCAAACGATGACTTTGGAGCTATCGATACGTAGCTTTCTAAATGAATCTTCAATGACCCTATCAGCAGAAAATGATCTCCAATCCAGACTGTACTTCCTGCGATACTCTTCGTTCAAAGGATATTGCTTTCTACCAGAAAGCGCT
>JBCCSR010001382.1:0-1622 GCA_039199865.1 Bacteroidota bacterium | reverse complement strand
TTGCTAATCGAGCAAAGGCAAAGGCAACTTACCTAACCCATGTCAGCCACCGTATGGGCCTCTATAAAGATGTACAGGCACAATTCCCTGCAGGGATTTTTCTGGCATACGATGGCTGGAGGGTCAGTGTTTAAAAATGATGTCCGAAGCCAAAAACTTCGAACATCGTTTGGAATTATGATGGTGACTAAGAGAGTATGTTTAAATTTTAACCATACTCTAAGAAAATAAAAACGTGAAGGGATAATTTTGGAAAATGTACATAAGAATATTAGTTGAACTGACGAATCAACTTAGAGGCGTACTGGCACCTAGAAAGACTGCAAAAATAGCCAGTCACTGGTGTTAGGTATGCCTAAAATTGATTGTCAGTACAGTTAGGTTTTATCTTTGTTGGACGAGGTTTTTTATTTGAAACCAGCTAAATCGATGATTCCTTTGGTGGCTTCCTGAATACTTGAGAAATGATCAACAACATTTTGATGTTTGTTTTCTTTGGCTAGGTCCTCTGCCGTTTCTCCCATCATATTTTCTGCTAGCGCATCGGCTCCGTTTTCGAGCAAGAGTCTGACCAATTCCAGGTTGCCTAATTCTTCGGCAAGGTGTAAGCTTCCGTTATCAAAGTAATTTTGGGCATTGGCATGCGCACCGTAATCAAGCAGAAGTTTGACCATCGCCTGATTTTCTGTACGAATGGCAGATTGGAGTACCGGTTCACCGATGGCATTTTTCCAATTAACATCGGCATTGGGGTTCTTACTTTTCTTGAGTAGCATTTTGGCCATACTTAAATCCTTGGCAGCGACTGCTTTTGATAAAGGAAGAACACCATCTTGGTCAAGAATACTTGGATCTGCTCCATTTTTTAACAACAAGGCCAAGGCTCTCATTTGTGCCTTCTCCACCGCGATAGAAATGGGTGTTCTACCCTGAGATTGGACGTCTAAACGTGCACCATTATCAATTAGCATTTGCATGACAAAAAGATCTCCACCTTGGGTCGCTAACCAAAGTGGCGCTTCATCTAAATCATTTTTTAGGGCTGCCTTGGCACGTTTGGCGACCATTTCGATGATGGTCTTGTTATTTTTTTTAATAGCTAAAGTCAGGGGCGTTTCACCAGCTTTGTTTTTGAGGTTGATGACTGCTTTTTCAGAAAGAATGCGGATGAGTTCGATATCACCTTGGTTGATGGCTTTGGTTAGGGCTGTTTCTCCTGAATCATCGTGTTTGTAGTAGGCTAGTGACCAGGACAGTCTTTCTACTTGAGTTTGATCTTTAGCCTCTACAGCTTCAAACAAGTAATTAGTCCGATCCTCAAAGGTCATTTCTTCTACGGGAATAGTTGAGACATCAACGGTATCCGTTTTGGCTTTTTGGGCAGGTAAGCAAGAAGAATAGATTACAAAAAAGCTACAAACAATAAGGATTTTTGATAATTTCATACTTCACAAATTTTGCGGCATGGTTGAGCTCAAGGGGAGTTTCCAATACCAAATGAAGTAAAAAATGCTGCATAAATTCGTTTTGCTTTTTTGTAAAGGTTGATAAGATTGGCAACTTAAAATTGTAGATGTTGAGTTGCTTCGAAAATATTAACATTTCTTTAAATGCAATTCTCT
>JBCCSR010001381.1:0-1625 GCA_039199865.1 Bacteroidota bacterium | reverse complement strand
TAATTTTGGGCAATATGATCAAAGGGTCGTTGGCTCATGAAGGAGAGGAAGAACGGTGTTCCAAGCGATTCAATCGCCAGTAATCTAGGGTACTGGCTGGCAAATAATAGAGCGTTGCCAAAACCGATCTTAGGCGTTTTAGATTCACTTGCCCGGGATGAGTCAGCATGGTTTTTAAGTGCAACCAACCTTGCCGCAAGCGAAATATTTTGTGGACATAACGGTGTAAACGCCGATAAAAGGCGGGAGAAAAATTGGCGCGATACATCATGGCCAAATCATCAGAATCGGTCCAGTTTTGTTTGACGCCCAACTGAGATTGTACCTTCTCAAAAAACTTGGTGCCCGGTAAAGGATAAGAGACCGAAATGCCAATATCATCGGGCATCAGCTCAAGTAGCATGCGAATGGTTTTCTGGATATCTTGTAAGGTTTCTCCCAGATAGCCAAACTGCAAGAAAAAGCCCACTTCCACTTTCTTCGCTTTTAGCAATCGGGTGGCTTCGTAGATTTGCTCAACGGTTGATCCCTTATCCATCGCATCCAAGATGGCTTGTGAGCCCGATTCCGCCCCCACCCAAACGGTTTGTAAGCCAGAGTCTACCAAAGCATCAATGGTATCTTCTTTTAGCAATAAATCGACTCGAGATTGGATCATGTATCGGGGCTGAATGTTCAAGGTACGTACCTCATCCCGAAATTGTTGTACCCATTTTGGCTTGAGCCCAAAGATATCATCACACACCCAAAAATGGGCTACACCGTGTTGTTCAATCAACATTTTCATCTCTGCGGCGACCCGTTTGGGAGAGCGCGAGTTGTAGCGATTCCCATAAATTGGTTTTGCACACCAATTGCACTTGAACGGACAACCGCGAGTGGTGGCGATATTCAAAGAAAAATAGCCATGATTGGTTTGCCAAATTTTACGGTAGGCTGCAATATCCACCAAATCCCAAGCGGGGTCTGGCAATTGATCCAGATTACGAAGTACCGGACGTCGTGAATTCCTTTGCGTTTTTCCAGTTTTGCGATAAGCAATTCCCGATACTTTTTCTGCTTCCAAAGTAGCTGTGGAGAGTTGTTGCATCAATTCTTGTAAAGTCAGTTCCCCTTCGCCCAACAGAATAAAATCAGCACCTGCTTCGAGGTATTTGTCAACGTGATCCGTCGAATCAGAGCTGCAAACTAAAATATGGCGGACTACCGGACGAGCCAGTCGAATCATTTCCAAAGCAGCTTCCCGCATTTTGGTCAAACACATTTTGCTTAGGTAGTTGAAGCCATCGTCGTAGATAATGAGGTACTCTGGTTGCGCTTCCAAGAAGGGTAGAATTTCCTTAGGACTGTGGCTCAGGTTCGTATCCAAAAAATCAACCGCAAAGCCGGCTTCCCTCAATACAGAAGCAGCGTAGATGGTTCCGTAAGGCGGATACGGTTTTTGATCTTGCCATTGTTTGGCATCAAAACGATAGAAATAAGCATTGGTTAATAAAACGCGGTTCATGAACGATTCCTTTTCAACTGCCACACCCCCGAACGCTCCAATTGTAAATGATGTTTTTCTTCAAATTGGCGAATGCCTTGCTCGTAGGCATCCATCACCCGATGTTGAAAATCCTGAG
>JBCCSR010001380.1:0-1631 GCA_039199865.1 Bacteroidota bacterium | reverse complement strand
TTTGTTGTTAGACGCTAGACCGAATTGGTCAAGATCTCGTTTATCAAGCGTTGATCGCAGGAGCATGGTAGGTGGGGAGGTCAGAAATTATGACCTCAAACAAGGGGCTAACATTAAATAACAAACATACTTTAGAAATAAATGCAACAGTACGTCGAGCAATTGCTAAGTGATATCAGGGAATTGACCCGCCAAACCCCACTTCATAAGCGAATAGAGCGCGCTTTCTTGGATGAGGACATTGAAAAATTGCTAAAAAAGGCTTGTTACAAACCCTTGGAAGTGTGGATTGGGATGCCTAAAATTAGCTTTCCATCAGAGGCCCGGCTCTCTTTCACGCAGGCCCGAGCTATTTTAGAAGCCTTGGTCTCCTTGCTGGATCGACATGGGTTTCGGGTGAGTTTTCCTCAAAAAGCGCCCATTAATTTGCGGTATCAAACTTTGATTGATTATTTAGATCAACCTACTCCTCGTCTGGAATCCCATTATTGGCAATTGTCTATTTGTGGCTACGATCCTGGAAAATGTCGCTATGGCAAGGGATACTGTCAATGCCTCGCTTGGGAGGATATTCTCAATGAAATTCCAAAACAGAAAACCAGTCAATTGGTTTGTAAAATTATAGACCTCCCCCCCCAAACCAAACAGCATTCTTCTGATCGATAGGGCCCTAAATCACTATAAATCCAAGAATAATCCCAATTTTCCTACCCAAAATGCTGGATTTTACCAAATTCCATTCCTTTGGCTACCCAGAGCGTTTGTCAAAGAAGTAAAAAAGCATTACATTTGTAAGTGGCATTAAAAACCTCACAAATAGACGTTTAGCGACAAGAGACCAAAACTTACTCTATTCGATTGACTTGTCAAAAGCGTCTCCACGTTAATTATACATTTCTCTTTCGAGACAGGCTATTGTATGGAAGTTTACATTACTTCCAGATTAAATGCATTTTGCAGAGCTATATTTTCTTGAATATCTGCTAAATTTTTATTTTTGATATTTGATGAAAGGTAAATTTACGCGAAACTTCAAAAACGACGATATGAACAATTTTTTTACCAAGCTGATTGCACTTTTATTCATCGTTTCCCTCCCACTAACTCAACAAATCCAGGCACAATGTCTGGCAGATGCTGGAACCACTAGTATGGCGGGCTTTCCGGCAAATGTCTGTGCTGGACAACCCGTAACTTTTACGACTACTGGAGCGGTGAATGTGAATCCTCCCTTTGCCAATAGCCCCTGCGTGGTTTGGGGACTTTGGGTAATTTCAGATCCATTATTTGTGTATTCCGGATTATCTGGTTTGGGCAGTCCTCCAAGTGGTGGCCCTCCAAAAGATGATCCCAACTTTGCCAAGTTTTTAGGGGATATCAATGGAATTTCCATTGGAACAAATGTAACTCTACAAGGCTTGGGCGATGGAGCAACCTATTGGGTCGCCCCGATCACCGCAGCAGATTGTATTACGGACCCTCCCTTCATCGATCCCGTTTGTTTCGATGTCGGCGATCCCGTACAGGTTTATTTCAACCCGGAAATTGATCTGAACTTCTCTATTGATTGTGATGATATTAATGTACCAACAACCGTCGTGACCATGCAAATTGAAGGTGGACATGGAGCG
>JBCCSR010001379.1:0-1633 GCA_039199865.1 Bacteroidota bacterium | reverse complement strand
TTGAGCAAATGTACGTGGATTACGTATCTCATCTTCTGTGGGGATGACCAATACTGCACCAGCGTAAAAGGTTTGCATTATTTCCGAGACGGAGGCATCAAAAGCAATCGAAGCAAAGCAAGCCACTCGATCTTGTTCCCCGATTTTCATCAATCGAATTTGCTCGAAAGACATATTGATGTTGCTACGATGTTCAATCATGACTCCTTTGGGCTGCCCGGTTGATCCCGAAGTATAAATGACGTAAGCCAAATCGCTTGGTTGAATGGCTATATTGGGATTTTCACTGTTCCCTACCTTTAGCTCTGAAAAAATCAAAGTAGGACAAGGACAAGCCAAGTCGGAAAAAGTTTCCTTGCAAACCAGAAGTTTCAGGGCACTGTCTTGGACAATGTAGTGAATGCGAGCCTTTGGATAATTGACATCGATGGGCAAATAAGCTGCTCCGGCCTTCAAGATGCCAAAAATACTGATGAGCGTATCAACAGATTTGGGCATCAAGATGCCAACAATATCGTCTGCTTGCAATGCGTAGTGGGTCAGTAAATAATGGGCAAAGGCATTGATTTTTTCATTGAACTCCGCATAAGTATAGGCAACTTCTCCACAAAGGACCGCCAAAGCATCGGGAGTGCGATGGACCCTTTTTTCAAAAAGAGTAACGATGGAGGCATCGACTGGATATGGAAAGGCATTGTCATTAAAGTCAAAGGTGACCTTTTGGTATTCAGCTGGACTCAACAGCGCAATTTGATCAATGGGTTGAGAGAGATTGACTTTTAAATGAATGAGGCAATTTTTGTACGCCACCAAAAATTGTTCGACGACATAAGCGTTTACAAAATCATTATTGTAGTGCATTTGGAGTTCAATACAATCGTCCTCCTTGAGTAGAATGTGGAGTTGGAAAGCCACTCCCAATGAGATGAATTGCCCCGAGGTATTGGCAAGGGAGAGCGCAAAGTTGCTGTAGTTGACTAGGGTGTTGCCCGATAAGCGAAGGGCCAAGTCTTCGACCTGGTATTGCCGATGTTGGTACACCTTGCTCACTTCTTCCTTACAGCTATGAATCCAATCCTTTAATGAGCAGGATTGTTGTGGATCAATGGCCACTGCCAATTGCTGCGAAGCCATCGTAGTATCGGATAGATTGGCCACCAGCCAGTTGGCTTCTCCGGGGAAATACCTCTTTAATAAGGCCGTATAAATCGCCGTTAAAAGGGTAAATTCGGGTAGAAACTGCTTTTTACTCAACTGGTAAAAATAGGCCACTTCTTCTTGCTGCAATTCAATCTTTGCTGAGTTTTGGGCAGGCGCAGTGCTTAAAGGATAGGCAGTTGCCTCCTTTAATCGTTTGGCCCAAAAATCTATGATCAACTTATTTCTTAGTTTTTCACTCATCTCAGTTTCAAAAAATAAAGTCTAAAAAGAAGAACTAAAAAGCTCGATTTTGTTTTGTTAGATCGCTTGGAGATAGCTTGAAGGGATCGTTGCCGTAATCTGTAAATGAATGGAATGGATGCGTACCACTACTTTTTCTTTTCGATCAATTTGCATAATTTCACATTCCAGACCCGCTAAAATACCATGTTGGATTTTTCTAACTTCATTGACTTTAGGTAGATCATTAACG
>JBCCSR010001378.1:0-1633 GCA_039199865.1 Bacteroidota bacterium | reverse complement strand
GTCTTCCAGTACCCTGACCTTATCCAAATAGATCCGTACATCGTTGGGGCTGACGGCGGCAATTCTTCCGAAAGGTATGGCAGGATAATCTCGACCTATTTCCGCGAGGAGCAAATTGTCTGCACCCGGAAACCCGTAGGTAGGCACAAAAAGGGTCGACTGGGCGGTTTGCATCTCTGCGTGCGACCGCACTTTTTCGTATTCCCTTCCTTTTCCGATGATAAAGATGTATTTCAAGTCATTCCACTCTTGGGCAATATTTTGAACGAAGTTTCTCACCGACAGGGGATGGCGATGTACGCCAAAGGCATATTGATCGTAGAGTTGTTGGACGTCCACAATGAGGGTAGAGTAGCCCCCTCCATTGACGGAGCTCCGATAATTGGCATATTCTTGAATGCGGTTATTGCCTTGTCCATCGTTGAACAGTCTGGAATTAGAAATGATCAGATATTGTACTTCCTGATTGCGGTAATCGATAAAGTCAACTCTTTCTAAGTCATCGATCATTTGGACGTTTCCTCCATTGTTGGATAAAAACAGTTCTTGATTGGCTGAATTTGTGGGCAAGGCGATTCTGACTAAGTCATTCGACAAATCGGCAATCATTCTTTGTTGAGTCGTCAAATTGTAGAGTACAGGATTTTGACCACCAGCCGCAAAATTTTCGATTTCCAAGTATTGTTTTCCTCCATTGCCGTCAATATTGAAAGTGAAAAAACTTTGTCCTGAGAAATTGAAAGATCGGGGATAAACCAGACTCATCATACCGATCGCACTTTTATCATTCAGGCTATTTAGGCCGTTGAGGTCGACGCTAATTTCATTGCTGACACTACTACTGGCCACTTCAAATTGGAGGTCTCTGATCGAGTAGGGTTGGATGTTTTCTTCGTTGTAGACCTCATTGCCATTTAAGCTAATGGCTTTGTGGTGAACACCAAGACCAGTACCAAAACGAATTCGTAGTTCACTATTGCCTCCGGCGACCACTAAGAATTCTGGGGCAATTGTCAAGGTTTGATTGGTTTCCAAGCCAAAGCCAAAACCTTCAGTGGTAGCATAGTTGGAGAAAGCGACACCGTCCGAATTTTGATAGAACTTGTTGTGTTTCCGCTCGGGAGCATCATAAAACTGTTCGTAAGTGAAATGAGCCTCCTTGGGCGGCAAATTATTGAGCTCATTGTTGATGGTCTGATAGCGTTGGCCATTTCCACCGTTGGTCCAAGTCAGGAAATAAGCACTGGTATCGGTATACAGGCTGTAATTAGGGGAAAGAATTTCGTTATCTGGATCTTCAAAGAGATAACGATCTATTTCAGTGCGATTCTTTTTTCCACAAAACTCAATGTAGTCGGCGTTGCCAAAGTTTCCTTCTGTAGAGGTATAAATGGCTTGTTCTTCCCCTCTGAGAAAAAGTTGGAACTGTTGTCCACTAATGCCCGCCATGGGGAGACCCCCATCGATCAGGGTCTGATAACTGATTCGATAAACGCCATCTTCCGATAAGAGAATCTTGTAATAAGGCTGATCGTAATCAATCCATTCATTCCCAAACCTACCTTCGTACATTTGAGAAAAGAGTGAAGAAAATACAAAAAATAGGAGGAATACCGAGAGGAAAACTTTTTTC
>JBCCSR010001377.1:0-1637 GCA_039199865.1 Bacteroidota bacterium | reverse complement strand
GGATCATTCGTTCCAAAGTAAACAAAAGCCGACCAATAATAGGGAGAGCGCTTGAGATCGCTCTTGGCGCTTGCCAAATAGTGCAATTTGGCTGCTCGCAAAGCGGTTGCTTTCCCCACTCCTTTTTGTAAGGTTTGGTAAAAGTGGGCAAAAATATCTGCCGTTGAGGCTTCATTCACTTTCCACAAGCTCGCAATCACACTTGCTGCTCCCGCATAACGAAAAGCTCGCCCCAAACTAATCACGCCTTCCCCTTTCTCTATTTTCCCCATCCCCGACTCGCAAGTGCTCAATACCACCAAATCTGCGGATAAGTCCAGCGCATAAATCTGGGGTAAATAAATGGTCTGATCGTAAAATTCAATCTGAGCATTTTGGGCAGCCGTATTGGCAGAAGCATGAGTTGACAAATGAATGGCCTTGCTTTGCGGGGCATGGGTTTTGAACGCCGTAAATGTAGCGGCACTCGTCCGAAGATCAATCCCTCTCGCTAAATGTGCCAATTCCTTTTGACTATGCAATAGCGGGCTCAAACCCCGTTGGCCTTTTTCAAACCCAGGAGATACTTTAAGCGCCTCTTGATACCAGGGCGTTTCCGGTTTTTCAGACAAGTACAAAGCGGTAGAATTGGCATATTGACTTACAAAATGATGCAACAAATACGGAGTATCACTATTGGGAGAAAGCACCAATGCTTCAAATGGCAAGTACTTCAACCAACCATCGGGGATTAAAACCAGCTGTTGAATGCTCGTATCTTTGCGCCAGTTTTTGGGAAATAGAATCGCGGCCAAGTCTTGAGCATCTTGTTGGTATTTTTGGGGATCATTGCTGATGGCTTGTGGACTTTGGAAGTAGGTCAAAAATCCTTGTAGCTGCTGATCTAGAGTGGCGTTTTTTTCAATTTTAAAAATTTGCTGATGCTCAGATTCAATCGATAAGAGATACAATGCCTCTTCTCCCCAAAAGTATTCTAGGAGAATCGCATCGCGTTGCGCCAATTGTTGTCGAAGATGAAGTAAATCAATTTGGGGAGTTGGTTCCAACGCAGATTTAAAATCGGGATAGGTCTTTTTCATTGTTTGCAAAAAAGCGTAATACCGATTTTGTTCATCTGCCAATTCGCCTTCCAGAACTTCTAGCCGAAGGCTATCTTTGTCTGCCTCCTGGAGTTGCTCCCGCACAAGCCACTGCCTCCGCCCTCAATCCAGAGACCTCGCCTCTTCCTCCTGTGTCGGAAAATCCTACAGTTGCTGTATCATAGCCCCCATATTATAATCCTGATATTTTAGTTTCTTGGCGTTTTCTCAAGTTCTTTCAAGTTTTTTGACTCATTCGATGAGACTAAACTGCTGTTTATTTGAAACGAAAACTTCAATCTCGATGTTACAAATGTGCATTAATTTCTGTTTTAAACTCGATGATGCTCGATGATTTTTCCATGATGTTTAAAACTGGAAATCCCTCAAAAACTGACCGCTAAAATTGGTTCATCTTAGCTTTTTGGGATTTCTGTATCTGATTTTTCCCTTGCTTAGTTTATTTTATGGATTTCAATCGCGTTGAGCAGCGCTCGTGCTTGATTCAGCTCAAATCACAAATTTTGAATTGTAAATATGATTTACTCTTAGTTTTTG
>JBCCSR010001376.1:0-1640 GCA_039199865.1 Bacteroidota bacterium | reverse complement strand
CTGGATTTTTTTGAGCTGCATGTCGACCGGATTGATGAGGGAGCGCAAAATAAGCAAATTTCGAGTGTGGAGAACATTCTTTGCCTTTTCGTGTTTCGTTTTTGTAAATTAGGCATAGGCTATATTAAACAAATCGCAATACAATGAGTTTTTTAAAAAATTTTCGAGGCGCCCAAAAAGAGGATATTCCCATGGATTGGAAAGTTTTGAACCAAGAAAGTCAGTTGGATCAAATCATTACGGACTCTTACCAAAAGCCCACCGTTTTGTTTAAGCATAGTACTCGTTGTGGCATCAGCATTGGCGCTAAGCACCGTTTGGAAAGTAAATGGAATTTTACTTCGGAGGATTTGGACTTCTATTATCTGGATTTATTGAATTTTCGATCTATTTCCAATGCCATAGCAGAACGTTTGGGAATCATTCACCAATCGCCACAAGTCATTGCCCTAAAAGATGGAAAAGTAATTTACCATACTTCCCATCATCAAATCAACGTCGAGGGTTTGCGTTCCTCTATCTGAATCATTCCCTCGCTTAGCTTTGAGGGGGATCGTCGGATTTTTTCTCTTCTTCTTCGTCATCAATAATGATGGCATCGTCAATCACTGGATCGCCATCGCCATCAGCATCTTCAAAGCCTTTGATGGTTCCGGTAAATGGGCTCTTTTCCGTATCGGCATCTTCCGCGGGAGGCTCAATGATTTTGACCGTGTTGTCGGGCGTTGAATCGTCTTGACCACTATCGTGGTAATCTCCCTCCGCGTAACGGGCAGCTTTGGAGAAAAAGTCATCATGGCCATCTAACAAGCTGGAATCATTGTCATAACCGATGGGGGGATCTTTTTCTTTCACCGCATTGTCGAGCTGATCGCCCAAGTCTTGGGCGCTACTCAAAGTGTCGTCCATATTTTCGCGATTGGCCTCTTCTTGCGCTTGCTCCATCAAATCATTGGCTTTGTCCTTGAGCTTAGAACCCGCATCTTCGGCAAAGTTTTTGGCTTTATCGAAGAGACTACCTCCCGTTTCGATGATATTACTGCCTAGGTTTTCCGCAACCCCTTTCAGTTGATCACCGACTTCTTCCGAATTGCCCAAAATGGAACTTCCTAAACTTTCCGCAACGCCTTTGGCTTTATTGAGAGCATCACCAGAACTTTCCAAAATTTTACTACCCACATCCTCCGCTACATTTTGCGCCTTATCTACCACCGGAGAGTTGAGGATTTTACCGCCAACCTCTTCCGCAATATTTTTGGCCTTATTGGCCAAATCAGCGGATTTATCGAATACCTTACCACCAACGTCTTCTGCCACGTTTTTGGCGGTATTGATGGGCTTAGAATCGAGGATTTTGTCGCCCATATCTTCTGCGACATTTTTAGCAGAACCTAGTGCATCGCTGGTTTTTTCTTTCCAAGTCTCCCCTAAATCACTGGCCGAGTCTTTGGCCTGATCAAATAAATCCTCTGCTTTTTCAATCACTTTACTGCCCATTTCTTTGCTGGTATCTTTTACTTGATCGAAAAGGTCTTCTGCATTTTCACTGAGCTTAGTGGTCGCTTCTTTGCCCGCATCAACTGCTTTGTCGGCAGCAGATTTGGTAACTGATTTCGCGCCAAAAAATATTTTCTTTAAAT
>JBCCSR010001375.1:0-1650 GCA_039199865.1 Bacteroidota bacterium | reverse complement strand
TGAAAAATCTTTTCATACTAATCCAATTTTAGTTAAAAAAAAATGATGTACCATAATCTATAGCATTATCCATAGCTATATTGAATATGATACATCATCCTAAAGTTTAGCAAATAATCACAGTCTAATTCTCGTATTGTTTTGTAAGATATTATTCCTCTGCCTGGATGGGATATTTATCAAATGTACGAAAGGACAACGAACGAGCCAACTATAATGCTGCATCATATTATTTTTTTTTAAAGGATAAATAGCAGATTTCTCCTTTAGCATTACTAAGTGTAATTGGTACACTCCCCTAGTATTTTCTCTTTTCTGAGCGTTGAACAAACGTTAAATCAACTGAGCAATGCCGTATCGCTTCAATGTCTTGCCTAATATTTCTCATTTTTATTTAAATTCAGCATTCGAAATTTTTAGCGCTTTATGATTCGACGATTTTTGACCTTACTCAACGAACCCTTTCCAGACAACTCCGATCTAAAGAGCCTGACCTATAATATTTTGGGAGTAGGACTCTTTGTCACGTTTTTCCTTTACTTAATTCGACCTTTTGACATTGATCGCTATCCCAAAGATCCCTTTTGGATCTGCCTCGGATTTGGTGCCGTAACGGTCGTAATCGGATGGATTTACGAATGGAGCATGATTAAAGGGCTCAAAATTCGCAGAGATCTACCCACTTGGACGCTAAAGAAATGGATCTTCAGCACGCTCCTACTCATTGTGATGATCGCTCTGGGTAACTTCTTGTACATGAATTTACTTTTTAATTTCTACGCCATGGGATGGAGCAATTTCTTGACCATGTTTTACAACACCATCCTAGTCGGTATCTTCCCCATTATTTTTGCGGGTTTGGTCATTCAAATGAGGGCCTTAAAGGCCAATCAGAATCGGGCCGAGACGATCCAAGCTCAGCTGGAAACGGCACCGCCCAGTCGTCAGATGATTCAATTGAGCGCCCAAAATCAGAAACAGGTGATGGACTTACAGCTCGATGAGTTTTACTTTGCGGAATCCATGCAAAACTATGTAGCCATTCACCATTGGCAGGGAGCGAAAATGCAGAAACAACTGCTACGCAACACTATTGCCAACCTCGAACAGCAATTGAGTCAAACCAGCATTATTCGCTGTCATCGATCTTATTTGATCAATTGTAGTTTGGTAGTACAAGTCAATGGGAATGCGCAGGGATTGAAGGTTCGATTGAAAAATCACTCCGATGAGATCCCCGTCTCCAGAAAATATATTGCTGCCTTTCGAGAAAAACTAGACACTTCTTTGAAATAAGCCCTTTGCATTCATCCCAGAGGTTTGTCATTCATCCCAAAACATTGATTTTCAGCCCATAAATTTTGTGCTTATCCCTTTTTCCAGCGGGGCTTTTCTCCATCATTTACCTTTGAAATAAAAAATGATGGAGCAATTATTCAAGTTAATACTCGGCGTACACGTTGCCTGCGGCTTTTCCAGCCTCGTCCTATTTTGGGTGCCAATTTTCACTAAAAAGGGAGGAAAAGCCCATCGCTTGGTTGGAAAGACATATGTCTATTTGATGTGGGTCGTCGTTATTACGGCCTTTCTATTGTCGATTAAAAACGCAATGAAAGGATATTATTCCATCGCTGCTTTTCTGGGCTTTCT
>JBCCSR010001374.1:0-1653 GCA_039199865.1 Bacteroidota bacterium | reverse complement strand
TATTAAACGAACACAAAGAACTCTCTTCTGGCTTTTACTGGGGCTGCTCTATTATTTTAATTGCCGTCTTCCTCTACCCTGTAATAAAAAAGTGGAAGGAGTAGACTTTATTACGAATCAACAGAGTCCAATCACAAGGGAGCATTATCTTCTTGAATATTCAATTCATTCCTTCTGTTTTGTCCCACAAAATCATTTAATTTTGTGGATCATGAATATCCATAGAAATCCATTGGCCGATTATTGTGAATCGCACAGTACGCCGCAATCTGACTTGCTCTATCAATTGGAGCGGGAAAGCAATTTAAAGACGCTCTCGCCGCAAATGATTTCGGGGCCACTACAAGGCCAACTTTTGCGCTTGCTCAGTTTGATGTTTCAGCCCCAACAGGTCCTGGAAATTGGGACTTTTACGGCTTATGCGACTTTGTGCCTAGCAGCCGGTATTCCTAAAGGTGGCGCTTTACACACCATTGAAGGCAATGCCGAGT
Source organism: Bacteroidota bacterium (assembly GCA_039199865.1). Taxonomy (GTDB): domain Bacteria; phylum Bacteroidota; class Bacteroidia; order Chitinophagales; family Saprospiraceae; genus JALZUU01. The sequence continues at coordinate 1,162 of JBCCSR010001374.1, read as the reverse complement.
TGGAATACTTGATTCGAAAATACATCGACAAAGCGAAATTAAATGATACCATTCACTTGCACATTGGCGATGCAAAGACCATCGTTCCCACCCTCGATCTTCAGTTTGACTTGGCCTTCATCGATGCGGGAAAAAATGACTATGCGCTTTATTACGATCTTATCTTTGACAAGATAAAAGCAGGGGGAATCATTCTCGCAGATAATGTTTTGTGGAGTGGGAAGGTGGTCCAAAAAGGCAATGATGCGGATACCCGAGTCATCGATACTTTTAATAAAAAAGTACAAGCCGATGAACGCGTTGAAAACTTGATCTTACCCATCAGAGATGGTTTGAGTATCATTAGAAAAAAAGTATGAGAGGGCGACTCATCCATTGGTTACAACATCATTCCCCCTCGGTATCGATCAAGCGTTTGATTCGATGGAGTGGCCAGGACCTCATTTTTCCATTTTACCACGCCATTCAAGGGTCCAAAAAATTGCCTCATATTCAACAGCTCTATACTCCACGCAACGAACAACAATTTAGGGCAGACCTCGATTGCTTGCTCCAACATTTTACCCCCATTGGATTAACTGATCTACTGGATCATTTGCAAAATGGCAAAAAACTCCCTCGCCCCGCTTTTCATTTGTCTTTTGACGATGGCTTACGAGAAGTCTATGATTTTGCCTTTCCCATTTTAAAAGAAAAAGGCATTCCCGCTACAGTTTTCCTCAACTCCGCTTTTGTCGACAATCGAGACCTATTTTTCCGCTACAAAGCGAGCTTGTTAATTGAAACCTTGACTACTTCTCCCTTGCCCCAAAATTTACTAGAACAAATCGGTGAATTGCTCCAAATCAAACCGACATTCAGTAATGTTACTCTTCGTCAAAAAATACTTAACATTACCTATTCGGAAAAGGAAATCCTCGATGAAATAGCCCAAATTTGTAGCTATCGCTTTGATGATTTTCTCCAAAGTCAAAAGCCCTACTTGGACCATCGCCAAATCAGTGCACTGATCAAAGCAGGTTTTTCCATTGGTGCCCACAGTGTAGATCACCCACTTTACGCCCAACTTCCCCTGACACAACAAATCAAGCAAACTCAAGAAAGCATCAACTGGATCGTAGAGCAATTTGAACTTCCCTACAAATGCTTTGCTTTTCCGTTT
>JBCCSR010001373.1:0-1654 GCA_039199865.1 Bacteroidota bacterium | reverse complement strand
GAAAATTTGATACATCAAATACCCCACAATGAGGATGTCAATGATGTCCCAGATTCGGATCGATAAGAAACCAATATCAAATAGAAAAATCATTACTCGTGTTAGTATTTAGAAAATACGGGCAAGGGGAGCCGATGGCTAGAAAAAGGCCATTTATCGTTCCCCCTCTGCTGGCTTCGCCGTCTCTACGTCTTGTTCGTAAACAACATTTTCCTTGAGGTTGTAAAAACTAAAACTCAGGATATCGGTTGCTTCTTCGATCTTTTTTGCCGTAGGTTTCCCCGCTCCGTGTCCAGCACTGTTTTCCACTCGAATGAGTACGGGATTTTTGCTTTTTTGGTTCTCTTGCAGGGCCGCAGCAAACTTAAAGGAATGGGCGGGTACAACTCGATCATCGTGATCCGCCGTCGTAATCATGGTTGCGGGGTATTTCTCCGGTACGGCATTGTGTAGTGGAGAATAGGCATAGAGATAGTCAAAGGCTTTTTCGTTTTCACTCAATCCATAATCCGTTGCCCAAGCCCTACCAATGGTAAATTGATGGTAACGCAGCATGTCTAGGACGCCTACGGCAGGCAAGGCCACCCCGTAGAGATCGGGTCGCTGAGTCATACAGGCGCCGATCAATAGTCCTCCGTTGGAGCGGCCGTAGATGGCCAGTTTTTCTGAGGAGGTATATTTTTGATCGATTAAATATTCTGCTGCCGCTTGAAAATCATTGAAAACATTCTGTTTTTTATCCAGTGTGCCGGCCTTGTGCCATTCTTTTCCAAATTCACCTCCCCCCCTCAAGTTGGCTACGGCATAGACGCCACCGTTTTCCAAGAAGATGGGGCCTAGATTGAGTCGAGTCAAATTAAACTGGGGGAGAATACTGATGTCAAAGCCACCGTAGGCATAAAGGAGTGTGGGTCGTTGGCCATCCAATTTCAGCCCTTTTTTGTGGGTAATAAACATGGGGATCGAAGTGCCATCATAGCTCTTGTACCAAACCTGTTTGGTCTCATAGGCATCAACATCAAAGTCTATATTGGGAGCCTTGAACAAGGTAGATTCACCACTGGATAGATCCAATCGATAGATGGTATTTGGCCGAGTGAAAGAGGTAAAAGTGTAAAAAACCTCATCCGCAGATTTTTGTCCTTCTAACGCTCTAATCGTACCAATTCCAGGCAATGCTACTTCGGCTTCCTGTCTTCCATTGAGGTCAAAAGTTTTGATTTGGCTACTGGCATGGTGCAGATACGCTGCCACAATTTTTCCACCAGCTAGATAGATTTCATCCAGCTTATCTTCCTGTTCACTGAGCAATTCTTCCCAGTAACCCTGCTCTGGCTTTTTGCTGCTAATGGAAATGAGTCGGTTATTGTTGGCTTTATAATTGGTAAGAATCAGCAACTGATCACCAAGGTTATCAATTGGAGTGAAGTCCGCATCAAAACCTTCGTAAATGGGGGTAAAATCTCCTTTTTTATCGCTCAAATCCTTGAAATAGAGAGCTGTTCCACTGGTGGACTCCCAGACTTGTAAAAATAGAAATCGTTCGTCCGAACTGGTAAGGGTGGAAAATCCGCGGTCGGGTTTGGAGCGATCGGCAAAAACCAAATCATCATCGGTTTGTGGTGTTCCCAGCAGGTGGTAATAAACTTGATGG
>JBCCSR010001372.1:0-1670 GCA_039199865.1 Bacteroidota bacterium | reverse complement strand
GTAAAATGTTGGATCACATTCCAGAAGGGTATCAACAAGTAGAACTAAGTTTACAAGATGGACTTAGAATGCCTAAAAAAACGGGTTTTGCTATCGATGAAATTACTAATGATCAGCTTTTACTCAATACTGCTTATGAAGTCATTGAACAAAAGTATACTCCAAAACTGGTAGAACAGTTAAAGAAAGCCAAGGCCAGCCAATTGATCCTTACCTCCAATGTCAAACCCGAAGTAATCGCTGATTTTTATCAGCGCTTTGGTCTCCGGGATAAGGAAAAGGCAGCTAACTTTCATGCATTTCAAAGACTAATGTACAATGCGATGCATCGCGGTATTGGCTTCGCCTCCGGAGTCGAAAACGCAAATGGAACCTTGCTCGGGGCGGCTTTTTTTATTTTCAGTCACGGTCGACTTTGGCATTTATTGGGAAATTTTTCACCAGAAGGAAAGAACGTAGGCGCAGATTCCTTACTATATGATACTTTGATTCGAACCAACGCGCAAAAACCCGTTGTATTGGATTTCAATAGTTTAGGAACAAAACAAAAGTTTGAACAATTTGGAACACAACAGGTGAAAATCTATAAAATCAAGAAAAGGAAAAAATGGTTGGGACTCTTTTAGATGCCTTCCATCTTCTGGTTAACGAAGGGGTAGTGGATGTCCATCAAATATAAACCTTGTGGGGGAACACTCAAACTCTTACGCAGCCGTTCTTGCTTTTCCAGAGCTTTTTTCACCTCGTCCAAGTGTAATTTTTTTAAGCCAACGTTAAGGCACATGCCGACAATTAATCTCACCATACCTCTCAAAAAGCGATTGGCAGCAATATAAAAGACCAATTGCTCTTCTCTTCCAGTAAACAACTGCCATTCACTCTTATACAATTGGCAGTCCATCGTTTTGACATCGGTCTTGGATTTACAAAAAGGATAAAAGGCATCAAATTGTAACAACAATTGGGCAGCTTCATTTAGTAAGTCAAGATCAAGCCGATAGCAATGCGGAAAGTGATAGGTCAAATGTGTTGCAAAAGGATTTTTACGAAAATCGATGTGGTATTCGTAAGCTCGATGGGTTGCATCAAAACGAGCATGAGCCGTATTCTCAACAGCATGAATATTTTTGAATGATATATCTGGGGGCAAATATTTATTGAGTCGCTTGAGAAAAGATTTCGGGAAGTCCTGCTCAAAGTCGAAGTGCAGGAAATACTGCCTAGCATGAACCCCCGTATCTGTTCGACCACAGCCCACCACTTCGGTTGACTTACGCAAAATAGTAGTAAGCGCCTCTTCAATGGTGGCTTGAACGGAAGGGCAATTGGGTTGTTTTTGCCAACCGTTGTATTGAGTACCCATATAGCTGAGCTCAGCGAAATATCTCATACTTCATTCCTACTTGGACCAACAAAAATACCTGTATCCATAAAATTCAGGAATCGTAAATATACTTTAAAATAGTTGGCTTTATCGGCTAAACTTATGTTGATTTTGGGAATACACAATAGAAGTCAATTTGTTGGGCGATTCACGGAGCAGGGATTGATTGATGATTAGGGGTAGCTCTCAGTCAATTTGTACGCTACAATTGTTTTCTATCTTTTTCCGAACATCAGCAAAACGGAGCAAACGCTCCTTATCCAGATTTTTATTTCGACCAACGACC
>JBCCSR010001371.1:0-1685 GCA_039199865.1 Bacteroidota bacterium | reverse complement strand
CCCTTTTGTCGGGAATACTACTCGCTATTAGTTGGCCTCCTTTTCCTTTGACTTTTTTGTTACTCTTCGCCTTAATACCGCTTTTGATTGCCGAACAAAACCTAATTGAGCAAAAAGGCTCTACCCTTCAATATCTGGGTTTGTTGTTTACCTGTATTTTCATTTGGCACCTCATTGGTCTACAATGGATTTTTGGCTTAGGAAAGGTTTCTGCGCTAGGCATTATGATCGTTGACACACTGATTCTCCTCCTATTTTTGCTCCCAGCCCATTTCATGAAAAAAGCAGGAAAAACGCAATTGGGACAACTGACCTTTATTGCCGCTTGGATGAGCTTCGACCTTTTGCATCTCCATTGGGAGCTGGCCTTTCCACTTTTAAATCTGGGCAATGGCTTGGGTAGGTTTCCCATACTTATCCAGTGGTACGAGTTTACCGGGGTATTTGGTGGTACCTTTTGGATCTTATTGAGCAATCTTTTGGCCTATCGGGTCTATCAACAGTATCAAGTTGATGGACAGCTCAAGCTCAGAAGTCCCAAACTGCGCAATTTAGCTTTGGTGCTTTTGGTCCCAATTGTACTTTCCACCATCCTATACTTTAGTTACTCAGAAAATGATCGGAACCTCGAAGTCGTTGTGGTGCATCCCAATATCGATACCCGTACTGAACGCTACATTACCGATCAAAAAGAACTGATTGATCGCTACATCCAATTGTCCAAAAAAGCATTGACCCCCACAACCGACTATTTGGTTTGGACCGAAAATGCCATTACCGATGGGCCGTGGATCGAACATATTGACGAGATGCAATTGCTAAAAATGGTCCGTGATTCATTTGCAGATTATCCCCAAACCAAAATTATTGTTGGCTCCATTTTGTATAAACTATACCGCAATGGCAAACCTGCTCAATTGCCCAGTGGTGTGACTTATGCCGAAAATTTAAACCAGGCTTATTACACCTACAGTGCCGCCGCACAGATTGATCCTGGCCAACAAAATATTCTGACCCGAACCAAGCAGGAACTGGTTCCCTTCGAAGAGTCTGCTCCCTACCCTAGTCTACTCACCTGGCTGCGCAACATTATTGGCAACTTTACAGGTTTTACCTTTTCGGCGGCGCCCAAAAACCAGGATGTTTTTTACGCCAAAAATGAACCACATAAAGTCACCCCACTCATTTGCTACGAATCGGCCTTTGGCTCCAATACCGCTGATTATGTCAAAGCAGGAGCGCAAGTACTCTTCGTAATGCTGAATGAAGGTTGGTACCACGACTGGCAAGGGGCCTCCCAATTCCTCAATTTTTCTGTAGTTCGCGCAGTTGAATCACGTCGTAGTATCGCCCGCTCTTCCAACGATGGCATTTCTGCCTTCATCAGTCCTAGGGGAGACATCATTGAAAAACAAGAGGCCTTTACTCCCGATGCCCTTCGCCAAAAGATTTCTATCAACGATAAGATTACGATCTACAATCGATTTGGAGATTATCTCGGTTGGTTGGCGCTGCTGTTTGGAATGGGTGCGGTTGTTTATTTCTCTTCTAGTCGTTTCTTACAGCCTCAAAAAAAAGCAGCCCCAAAAAAGGGCGTTCGTCCAACCCAGACGGAAAAGGGAAAGAAAAAAAAGGGGAAGAAAAAATAAGGGCATCCTTCATCGGAGAAGGGTTATCTACCAAAT
>JBCCSR010001370.1:0-1693 GCA_039199865.1 Bacteroidota bacterium | reverse complement strand
GATTTGGTATCTTGCAACGGGGACTACATCTTGACCAATAAATTCTCCTGCTTGGTATTTGTAATAGCCGGCCACGGCAATCATGGCCGCGTTGTCGGTACAATATTCAAATCTAGGAATATAGGTTTGCCAGCCGTTTTCTTATCCTGCTTGACTCAAGGCGGCTCGTAGTGCTGAGTTGGCGGAAACACCTCCGGCAATGGCTACCTCTTTAATTCCCGTTTGTGCTACCGCTTTTTTGAGTTTGTTCATCAAAATAGAAACGATGCGGCTCTGGACGGATGCACAGATATCCTCTAAATGATCGGCCACAAAACTTGGAGAAGCCTTTACTTGTTTTTTGAGAAAATAGAGGATCGAAGTTTTGAGACCACTAAAACTAAAATTGAGCTCGGGAATTTTGGGCTCCGGAAAAGAAAAACGAGCTTCTCCCTGCTTGGCCAAGCGATCAATTACGGGGCCCGCAGGATAATCCAGCCCCAAAATCTTTCCCGTTTTGTCGAAAGCCTCACCCGCTGCATCATCGATGGTTTCCCCTAAAACCTCCATATCCAATGGTGCGTTGACCTTCACAATTTGGGTATGACCTCCCGATACCGTCAAACACAGAAAGGGGAATTGAGGTTTGGGATCTTCTGCGAAGTGCGCCAAGACGTGCGCCCGCATATGGTTGACTTCGATCATGGGGAGATGGCGACTCATCGCAAAAGCTTTCGCAAAACATACCCCCACTAGTAATGAACCCATCAAGCCCGGTCCGCGAGTAAAAGCCAGAGCATCAATTTCCGATTGATCAATATTGGCCTTTTTAATGGCGAGATCAATGACTGGAATGATGTTGACCTGATGAGCACGCGAAGCGACCTCGGGGACGACCCCCCCGTATTGTCGATGGGCCTCTTGATTGGCCGTACAATTGCTTAAAATCTGGCCATCCCTTAGAATGGCAGCGGAAGTATCATCACAAGAAGATTCAATGCCCAATATTGTTACACTCATTTTGGTCAATTTAAAATTTGCTCGTCTTTTTATTTGTAAAATTTATATATTTTTTCTAGCTTCGTAGTCCCCACGCAAAATTACGACATTTAAGAGAACTCCATACTCAATCTCTACAAAAATCTTGACGTAAGGCCTGGTCATTCCGACTGCTCAAACAGGCAGCTCGCCTATTGGCTTTTGCCCAACATACTATAAGAAACAGATCATCGGATCAGTTGTTCGACTGGCTCCGAGGAGGGGCCACTTTGGTTCAAATTTTTTAAAATCTTTTAAACTTATAGTATTCCATGTTCGGTACAAAAGCTAAACCTAAAGCGGAGGCTCAAAAATTAGGAATGGGCACCATGCCTAATCCCGGTAATTCCTGCGTCATTGCCAACGGCACTCATATTGAAGGAAAAATTACCTGCTCAGAAGACATTCGGATTGATGGAACTGTTGTTGGGGAAGTCAAATGTGACAAGCGTTTCGTCATGGGCGAAACCGGAAGGGTAGAAGGGGAAGTAAAGTGTATTGATTCGTCGATCAAAGGGAAGATCAAAGGCACGATCAGCGTCAATGGATTGCTCCATTTGTTGGGTACAGCCATGATCAAAGGAAAAATTATTGCCAAAAAGATGGTGGTAGATGAAGGAGCTGCCTACAACGGAGAATGCCTGATTGGTGAGGAAAATTTCAAATAAATTGGGGT
>JBCCSR010001369.1:0-1696 GCA_039199865.1 Bacteroidota bacterium | reverse complement strand
GGCGAACTGGTGATTATCGATATGATGGATCAGCAGACGTATCCCGTTGCTTTGTCGCAAAAAATTGGAGGTCCAGCAGATTTTTATTATGATACTGATCGCAAAATCGTATTCATTCCGATGATGATGGAAGATAAAGTATTAATGGAGAGCGTGAGTTTTTAAGATTTTTAAAGCAATAGTAAACATATGGCAAAAGATGATTTGTTTGGTAAAATTGGTGATTTTTTAAATAAAAGCACTCAGTCGATCAAAGATCGGTTGACCATGGATGTGACGGATCTAATCCGCGCCATCAACAAAAATGATTTGGAGGACATCGAACGGGCACTCAATGCCGGAGTCGACCCCAATGCGATGGATGGTGCCAATCGATTGGCCTTGCACTTGGCCGTAGACAATAACAATGTAGCTGTCGTAAGTCTATTACTGAAGTCCGGTGCAAAGGTTTCCTTATTAGATGAGTCTGGAGCGACTCCTTTGTACAAGGCGGTATCCTGGGAAAATAAAGCCATCGTACAATTATTACTGGAAGCTGGCGCAGAAATTCACCAAAAAAATCTCGACGGACGAACTCCTCTAGAAGAAGCCCGAGAAAAGGGATATACTGAAATTGAAGATAGCTTGATCCATTTTCATCAGCAAGAACGAAACAAACAGGTGAAAGAAGACCGGGCACGACATGAGGCCTTGAAAGAAAAGGCCAAGCAAGTGCAACAAGAACGCATCGAGGAAGAACAAAAAAGACAGGCTGCCGCAAAAGCAAAGGAGGAAAGAGCGGCACGTAGAGCGAAGGAGAAATTGGAAAAATCAGTCATTCGAAAATATAAAGTAACGGAGGAAAATCAATATGCTAGCCTTCTACAAGCGATTCGTCAAAATGATGTTGAGGCAATTGAGGTTTTAATCGAAAAATCTCTCGGAGAAAATCGACTCAGCGATCAACAAAAAGGACAAGTCCTATTGGAAGCGATTCGTCAGGAAAACTCTGCTTTGGTCCATCAAGTGCTGGATGCTGGCGCAGACGCTTTATCGATTGTCGAAGGCGAAGATCATTCGCCACTTAGTTTGGCCGTGAGTAAAAATGCTTACAAGTTGGTTGCCCATCTTTTAAAACAAAACGAAGCGCGCGCATCCGATCTGCTCAACAATCCAGAGCAAGTGATCAGCTTGCAATTTGTGGCTTACAAAGATCCAAAGATGTTAGATATACTGATGTCGGCTGGAGCCAATCCTTTTTTGGGTGGAAAAGAAATGCCCGCTCCCGTGGTTCGTGCCATCAACAAAGCCAGTATTGCCATCTTGCCCGTTTTGGCTCGCCACAAAGTAGATCTGAATCAACAAGTAGAAGGCAAAAGCCTCTTGGAATGGGCCATTCATTACAATCGGCTCAATTGGGTTGTTGGCTTAATTGCTGAAGGAGTCGAGACCGAACAAGCCAATAATGAAGGAAAAACGCCGATCGAGATTGCAGAAGAACTAGGCGATAGAGCGGCGATTATCGGCGCCTTGCGGGAGGCTTGATGAGCCTTTGGGGTTCAAACGAATTTTCGATGAACGTATAGCTATCCTAAGGAGATAAAAAGAAATTTTTTTCTTGGCCTCTCTCTTACTCTATTCCTTGTTGTTCTGTATGAAGCATAGGAATAGTTTAAGTACCAAAAACAAAGGTAGCGCGAAATACTAGGAGAATTTG
>JBCCSR010001368.1:0-1698 GCA_039199865.1 Bacteroidota bacterium | reverse complement strand
TCTGAATCCATTCGTTTACCACATCCGAAACCACACCTCTTTCCAAAACCAGCTCCAAGAACCTTTCCGCCAAATACACGACAACCCCGTGGCAGTTTTCAGAATTCATTTTCTTCACCAAGAATCTTAAAAGAAGCATACAACTAGCATCATCTACAAACTGAGCAAGAGCGGTATCCAGTTCATCTTGAATCATTAATTGCTCGACCAGCCCCAAAGTTTTCTGCGAATTTCCGCTTTCAAGCACCTTCACCAAGGCTTCCTTAAATTGAAACTTCCGCATGTACTTGTCATACTGACTCAGATTCACCACTTTTTCCTGTCGAATGAACTTAGTTTTGTGTTTATTATGGATTTCCTGCGAAGGGTCGAACTTGGCGTACATGCCGCGATTGTAGTACTTGTAGGACCCCCGGTCGATGTTGCGAAGTCCTCGGCCAAGCTTATGGGCCAGCATTTTTTCCGAGTACTGCATGCCTCCAATCGAAGTCAAAATCGGCTCCTTTGTGCCCGATTGCTCGGATTTTTTTATCAATTCCGTCAGATTCTCGAGACCCTGTTGTTTCAGCACTTCTTGACGGATCCGCTTATCTTTGTAAAAACTCTTTTGGTAGAGATCGATCTGTCCATTGAGCAGGACGGTGCAGTAATTCATGCAAAAAGGATCAACGGCAAACTTTGCGATTCCTTCGGGTGCTTTCATTTGGTAGGCAAGTTCTAAGTATTGGTTTTTGTTTGCTTGCTTTTTTGTGTCTTTGGCGTTTGTTTTGTTTGATTTTTCGGATGAAGGGTATTTGTATACTTTGACCATTCCGTCGATTCCCGAAGTGATGACCTTCGATGAAGTGATGCTGACCGAAGAAAGAGCTTTTAAATTTGAAATGGTTGAGAAACTTGGTTGGGTCAAATTGCGCATGTCGTAGAGACCTAATTTGGGTCCGCCGATAACCGCAAGAGTATTAGGGAAAGTCGGATTCAAATATGCACTGAGAATTAGACAAGATGTTTTAATAATATAAAAAGTTTATTGGAAATAAAGAAATAACTAACAAATTCCTACCCGATTCCATGTTTATCACCATCACCACAGGCAAGATCAATGACTTCATATCCAAAGTCAAATTGATTGACAACTTTGCCCACACGGCAATCCCAGATTTTCACCTTTTTATCTAAACTTCCGGAAACCAAAATATCATCACTATCGCCATAAAATCTAACCTTTTTGACATAATCCGAATGAAAGTCATGATGCGCGTTCTCACCAAAAATAAACGATTTGGTACCGAAGTCAATCAGTTTGACTTCTCCATCTCCACCACCAGCAACGACCCAGTTTTTCTTATAATTCGGAAAATCCATGGATGTCACACCTTTTTTGGATATTTTTTTTATATTTTTAAGGATGATCTTTTGACGGACGGCCGCAATATTCAAATTTCCTACAAATTACTCTCTTTGTTTTTGAAGAAAGAATTTTAAAACAAAAAAGGAATTTTACCTTTATTGGTTCCCCATCCGATGATCTCGGCATCAGGTCTCAATGCAAGTGATTGAATTCCGTACACTTCTTTTCGAAAAACCCCGTCGACTGTTTTTCGTCTCAAATCGTACAGTTTGATCTCGTTTTGCGAAGAATAAACCAGCAGGTTCTTTGGAATATTAAAGATCGGAAGAGGGCATTGGGGCTCAATTTTA
>JBCCSR010001367.1:0-1704 GCA_039199865.1 Bacteroidota bacterium | reverse complement strand
GGAGAAATATTCAAAGGAAATGAACCAGTATGCCGATAATTATTTAGCTGAAAAAAAGATTGAGGATCAATTTTACAAAGTGGTCAGTCAAATGACTCGCTCTTTTTCACCAGAACCAGTTATTCTGGCCATTCAAAGGGCTAATCATTGGAAAGGAACTAGCGTTCGATACAAAGTCTTTTTAACTACCTTACATATCTATTATGGCTTTAATACTGGCGATTACGAAAGGATTATAAAAAATGGTGAAAGTGCTATTGAGATGTTAAAAGACAAGAAAGGGGTGTATAATACTCAGTATCACTCTTTTTTTAAGGACGTAGGAGTTGCTCAAATGGCTACGGGACAATACATAAAAGCTCAAAAGAGCTTGGAACGATCTGCCAACTATGTCTCCAAAAAATCGTACAATTCATATTTGTTACAATTTTACAGTGCGATGAATCTATTGCGAGCAGGATGCTATCAAAAGGCTTTCAACTTATATCAGCAGCATAAGAATTGCCATTATGAGAAAATTCGTCGGCAATTTGCCATCATCGAAGCCTACTTACATTTTATGGTGTATACAGGACGACTAAAGATGAATAGACCTTTTCGAATGAGGAAGTTTCTTAACGATACTTTTAATTGTCGAGCAGACAAAAGTGGGGAGGGAGTTACCATCATTATAGCAGAGTTGTTAATGTATTTTGCTAAGGATCGGGGAAAATTTATCGATCGAGTGGATACCGTAAAAAATTATAGCTATCAGCATTTAAGAGGCCCCGAAACTCAACGTGCCAAATGGTTTATTCGCATCCTTTGCACCTTACCTCGTGCAAATTTCCACCCTATTGCCTTGACAAGATTAGCAAAAAAGCAAATTGAAAATTTAAAGGTGACTTCTAACGGAGTAGGACAAAATTTTGCCATTGAAATCATTCCTTTTGGTGATCTGCTGGATATGATTATGGTAGATTTATAGCGCAAAGTAGCTTAATAGATCGCCTTTTTACGGGAAGTCTCCCAAATTATTCAATCGTTCTTTTTCCTATGCTCTTCTTCTTGATTGATCCTAGATAACACTTTCCCTACCCTTACGGGTATTTCACGAGCATTTTTTTTGCCATACCTCCCGCTGCCTACAACTCCACCAATCTCAACTTTGTGATCAATTTTTATTATTTTGGCCAACAAATGAGTCAACCACAAGAAATAGCCGATAAGTACTTTGAGAAGTTCACCCAGCTCTCATCAATAACGACTAAAATTATAGTGATTACGTTGGTTGTTATTGTTTCAAATTGGGTATTTATTGTCGAAGCAAATTTTAAAGACTACTTTTCAAACAAAACTTATTTTCAAAAGAATCAAACATCAATTGAAAATGAACTTAGAACAATCAACAACAAAATAAAGTATGTAAACAGCAACTCTTTGGCTGACGATCAAGACACAAGCGATGACCTTAAATCGTTGATCAGCAAACGAGAGGATTTAGTGGATGACTTGAATCAATTGAATGTCCTCAAAAAGTCATTCATAAAGCAAATGGAAGAAGAGGCTGACAAAATTGAAGACATTCCTTCGCTCATTAAGTTTGTGATAAAATTCATTTTTTCATTATCAGGAGATCTAAAAAGTGGTGCTTTAATTTTAAATGGTTTGCTTTTGTTTGTGCTATCCCCCACATTTCATCGACGAAGAAAATGTATTTTATTT
>JBCCSR010001366.1:0-1704 GCA_039199865.1 Bacteroidota bacterium | reverse complement strand
GTGCTTTCGCCGAGCCATAAGAGCAGCTCTTTATGCGCTTCGCACAGCTCAAGGCCGTGGACGGCCTCAAAGGTCTGTATCTGTCTCATTGAGACACCATCGGCTATCATGCCCCATTGAAAGCGGATTCCATTCCATCCGAGGAGCATTGCAAATTCCTCTCCTTTAGACCACTAAATTTGAACCAACAGCATACAAATGGAGGCGCTCAAGCAGCGGCATCCTCCAATTTCATTCAAAATGCCTCATCACTATGCGAATCATATTTTGGAGTTCTCTTTTTAAAAACACTTTCCTCTTGGTCTTTCTCATGATTGCTCATTCCGCGAGTAGTCAAACGCTTGGCGAATACCTCGATTGGGTAAAGAACGACAATATGCTCCTTCAGCTAGATAAAAATCAAATTCAAACTTCGCAACAAGAGGTCCTTCTGACAAAGGCCGCCTTACGGCCTTCCATCGGAATGGAGGTCAACTACCAGCGGGATTTCACCAAAAGTTTTCTGTTCATCAATGATGAAGAAACCGCAGCCCTGTTTGGCGATCGCTTTAGGACCAATTTCAACAATAATCTTACACTAGATCTTATTGCAAGTCATTCGCTCTACGATCCCACTGCAAAAGCCACCCATCAGTTGGCTCAGTTGGCCGAAGAGTTGTCTAAACGCTCCCACAAGGAACTGTCCAACACATTGGTCCATCAAGCCAGTCAATTGTTTTGGCAGGCCATTTTTAGCAGAGAAAGTCTAAAAGTCTTGGACGCCAATCAACAATTGGCCAAAGATCAGTGGCAACAAATGCGCGATCTTTTCGATGAAGGCTATGCCAGTGAATTGCAAGTCCGACAATCGGAATCTTTTTACAAAAGAACCATTTCTCAAGTCGAATCTGCTCGAAATTCCCATCAAATCTTGTTGAACGAATTGAAAACACTGGCAAGCCTACCGTTAGATTATCCCCTGGATTTGAAAGGAGCAATCACCATCGCAGACAGTACCCTGACCCGCTATTTCATCACCGATACCAATCTGACAAATAACCCTCAACTAAAAGTATTGCATCAACAATTGGCGATTGCGGAGCAACAAATAAAAGTAGCAAAAGCAGCCCGACGTCCGATCATCAAAGCCCGTTTGGGGTATAACCTCAATGCACAAGATGATGGTTTTTCTTTTGCCAATAATATCCATTTGCTCTACGGGCAAATTGGCATTCAAATACCGATTTATACGGGAGGAGCAACAAAAGCCATGATCCAAAAAAATAGCATCAACAAAACATTTGTGAAAATTCAAATTGAGCAGCAAAGATTGAATTTGAAAAAAGAATTAAGCAATGCCACTTTTAATTTTCAAAATGCATTGCACAAAATTAAAGCAGAAAAAGAGGGCATTCAACTGAGTAAACGGGAATGGGACATTGCTAAAGAGGGCATCAAACAAGGCCTGGTCACTCCTTTAGAACTCAAAGAAATTCGGCTAGAATGGACTGCAGGTCAATTGAGATTATTGAATGCCTATCTGGATTTGCGCATAGCCCGACTACAAATGGAAAGCCTCCTGGGTACCCAATAAAAGTTCCTTTAAAAGATTGATAACATGAAACTCATCAAATTTTCTATCCTCGCATTCTCCACCACTTTATTGTTCTTTGCTTGTAACTCCAATGAGACCATAGAAGCGGTAGTCGCAAAACAGAAAAAACC
>JBCCSR010001365.1:0-1709 GCA_039199865.1 Bacteroidota bacterium | reverse complement strand
GGCTTTTGATTCCGCGGAAGAGGCCATGCCCTATATTCGATCCAATCCTCCTGATTTGGTTTTGCTCGACGTCTTTTTGAAAGAAAAGATGATAAAGGAAATGCCCAAATCATTGACTTGATTGGCCAATTCTACTCCCGTCATCTTTCCTTTCAAAAAGACGTCGAGCAAAACCAAATCAGGAGGATTGGATCGAATATAGGGCATGGCCTCTTCCGCGGAATCAAAAGCCTTTTCCAATTTCAAACCCATTTCGTCAAGCAGCATCTCAACCTTCAAGGCAAATTGAAAGTCATCTTCTACAATCACTATTTTGAATGTTTCCATTTCTGTATTTTAGTCCAGTGCAGAATTAGGAAGAAATCAGCTAAGATGTAAAATTTAGCCCCTCTTTTTTTGATAAACTGCAAAACTGGGGTGACAGATGCCTTATTTGTTTTTATTTTTATTCTTGATTGGGTAGGACAATACGAAAAGTACTCCCCTCTTCTAAATGGCTATTGACGGATATCGATCCCTCGTGTTTTTCAACCAATTCTTTGCAAAGGGCCAAGCCCAGCCCGACTCCTTTCTCTCCTCTGGTGCCCCTTTGTCTTCTCTTTCCATCTACTGCAAATAACTGATCGATTTCATTGGGGGCAATGCCTACGCCTTGATCACTTACTTCGACGATGAGCTGTTTATTTTCTTGAAAAGCCTTTAACTTAATTTTACCCGAAGATCGGGAAAACTTAAGGGCATTATCGACCAAATTCCTGATAATTGCGGAGAAAGCATCTTTATCGGCATGTACTTTATCATGTTGAATGTCAAATTCAATGAAGACGCCCTTGGCTTCAGCAGCGGGTCGATAAATGGTCAAAATTTCTTCGAAGATAGCACTAATTTCAATCCATCTCGGATCGTGGGGAAAAGTTTCTTTCTGTAAAAGTGCCCAAGCCAGTAAGTTGTCCAAAAGTTTGGTGACCCCCGTTGTAGCCTCTTCTACCTTTTCTCCAAGTAAGTGTACATCTTCCATTCGGTCTTTCCGAATCAAATAACCGACCTGTTTGGAGAGCCCATGCAAATTGTTGAGCGGCCCTCGCAAATCGTGCGCAATAATTGCGAAGAAACGGTCCTTAGTTTGAATCAAGCGCTCTAGCGTTGATTTTTGCTGCTCCAACTCGGCCTTTTGCTTTTCAATGGTACTCGTTCTTTGCTTGACCTGTGCTTCTAATAATAGCGCTCTACGTTGAAGCTGATACGTACGATAGCGATAATAGGAAAAAATCAGGATCCCAAGGAGCAACAAAAGAGGCAGATAAAAAGAGGGATTTAAGTAAAAAGGAGGTAAAATCCTGATGGGAATACTCAATTGATGCTTTGACCAAGGTTTTCCCAAACTTTTGGCTCTTACCCTGATCGTGTAGGTTCCAATAGGTAGACTGGCAAATCGAATATGGTTGTCGTTCAATACATTCCATTCATCCTCCAAACCTTCCAACTGATAGGCATGAATGATGCCCTCCCCACTATAATCGAGCAACGCAAAGCTCACATCTAGTAGCCGATCTCGATCGGTTAAAACCAGTTCCGCATTTTCCTGAAATTCAGGAAAAATATTGACACTGCGTTTTTGTTTGCCATCCAGCTTTTGTAAACCGGTCAATTTTAAAGGGATAGGGTTATCCGATTTGACCTGAATGCTATCGGGATGAAATACGATAAAG
>JBCCSR010001364.1:0-1709 GCA_039199865.1 Bacteroidota bacterium | reverse complement strand
CAATTTTTTCGTAGAGCTTATTGTTGGGATCTCCTGCTCTGTAGATACCCAATGGCAACCCAGCAGCTGCGGCATTGGCGATGTAGGCATTGTCTTTAATAGTTGGAAACATTGGGATTTGCATGTGCCGCATAATATCAGGTAATCCCTCAATATCTGATAGCCCCAAATTATCCCGGTGCATTGCTCTGTTTTTAGCCCCATTCGGGACAACCCCAAACACCTTAGGTGCAGGTTTTAGACGTAGTTCAGTGCGAGTCAAGCTAATCCACTCCAGCAATTTAGCCATCGCGTCCATATCTTTGTCCTCTGGCTTCAGTGTGATGATTACATCTGTACTTGCTGACAGTGCTGCAATATGTAGCTGCTCAATCGTGCCAGGGCAATCAATAATCAAAACATCATGGGGAAGTGGATAATCTTCTAATGCATCTGCTAGCAAATACGCCCCGCGCTTATCCAAAACAAGTCGCTGTGTACTTTCAGTAAGCGGTAGACCACCGAGACAGGCATCAATTCCCTCAATACGATCTCTCCAAACCGGGAACAGAGGATAGTCTCCTTTAAAGTCAGGCCGTAGCACCCAATCCATTGTTTTCTCTTTCGGAGGATCATCTAACCCACAGAAAAGAGTTAACGAACCGTTGGGGTCACAACCAAACATTGCGACCTTTTTTCCTTTACGGGCGAGTTGGTAAGCAAGGTTTACTGTCAGTGTGGTCTTACCAACTCCACCGCTATTCGACATGATTGAAATAACTTTTTTCAGCATCTTTGTTGTGGCGAACTTTCAAAGCGTGCGCGCATATCATAGCTCAAATTGATTGAAAATTCTCAGAATTCTAAAATGAATTTGTTGAATTTGAAAATTCTAGAATTCTCAACGAATTTTGTTGCCCTACCCCTACGAGTTACTTGCTTTGAAAAGGCCTTACTGAATTGGGATTAGGTATTGAGAAAAAATCACTTTTTGCCAAACAACCCAGACTCCGATGATTGGAGCGTATCGTAAAAACTCTCTTTTGCCTTTAGTTCCAATGCCCGTTTGGTATAACGTCCAAACACTTCCATCGATTTAATTCGCATCAGCTTGCGAACAAATTCAGGATTCATCCCTTCCAGAATCAACTGAGTCCCAAACGTATGACGCAGCTGGTGCGGATGAATTTTCTCGTCTAGTTCTGCTAACTCAGCCAAATCCTTGATGCAGTTGTACACCCCTTTGTATCCCATCCGTTGTCCCCGGTTCCGATTCGAAAGACTAACAAACAAAGGAGCCTCCACCCTCGTATCAAATCCCTGATTTAGACACCAACCCAAATAGCTATCCAATGCATCACACGCCTGGGCCGATAACGGCACAATGCCATCACTACCCCACTTTGCCCCCTGAATCGAGATAGACCGATTGTCATAATCCCCTACATTTCTTGCCGCTACCTCATTCGCTCGCAAGCCATGCTTTAGCAACTCAAAAATTGCTCGATCCCGTTCGTAGGTTTCTCCCCGAAACGGCAAAACCTCTTCCAAAGACTGAATGATCGACACATCCAAATCTTTCACCTGCGCAGGAGCCTCCATTACCTTTTCCAGACTCAACGCGGGATTGTATTGAATCAACCGTTTTACCGTCAGCCACTTGAAAAAACTCTGAATTGCCGCCAACGCCTGATTGATACTGGCAGGAGATAAGGGCTGATCTAATGTGT
>JBCCSR010001363.1:0-1713 GCA_039199865.1 Bacteroidota bacterium | reverse complement strand
TCGCCACTTTTTATTCACCTAAACGGACTAAGCCACTCTTCTTGCCAACTGTACCAAAATCATATCCAGCAAATCTTCAAAGGGAATGATTTCAATGGCAATATTTTCCCCCATACTAATGGGATGTTCCCGTAAATATTGAATGTGTTTTTGGGCCTTTCGTTGAATGGCGGTAGGATTAAAATTTGCGGAGGGGAAGGTACAAAGGATTCTGATGAAACGCTTGGCACGCATGGTATCTTTTCCCGTGAGGTGACGATAGCTGTAATTGCTAATGGATTCGATGCGATCGATAAACTTGCCTCTATTTCTGGCCAAATAGACTAGGAGCTCAGCGATTAAGATCACAATGTTACTGCCTTGTTTGTCCGCTTGCTCCTTCAAGGTTTCGTTGAGAAACTTTCCCAAACGAAATTTTTTATTGAGTTGTAAATAACCCATGTGAGACAAAAAACAGAGATAGGCTTCAATCAGGGTAAATTGCTGGCGAATTTCTTTGAATTTGCAATTTTTATTTTGTTGAAAAAGCTCATAGGCTTTGGGATAATTGCCAGAATGCAATGCATTGACCGTCTGGTACAAGAGCGATAGGTATTGATTGACAGATTTTGCGGGAGCATGGTTATTGGCTTCAACAAAACAGGCCTCCGCTTTTTGATATTGAGTCATCGCCATTTGGGCAACGCCGAGGTTGGTGTAGAAGAAATGATAATGAGAGCTGTATACGCCGCGTTTGCCGTTGAGAAAATCAAGCGCCCCTTGGCAGGTATTGACAATCAAATCATAATCTTTGATCTCTAAGCCATACATAATTTCTATCATTGATAGATAGGTGATGCTCTTGATACTTTTTCCCTTCAGGTGTCCGATTTCTCCCAGTACTTCCTCAAATTGAATGGTCTTTGTAGACAGCTTCATCTGCCCAATAATTTTGTAGAAGTGGTGCTCTACCTTCTTTTCTGCCCAATAATCCTGTAAATGATTTTCTACGAGTTGGGAGTAGTGATCGATTTGGGAGGGTTTGCCCTCATAATAGACATGATTGTGAAACAAAGTAGTCGATAGCTCGCAGGCCATGTGAACAAAATTGTACCTCACTGCAATTCGATAGGCTTGTTTGATCAGCCTCAAACCCTCATTTCGCTCATTTTTTCCAAGCAATTTCTGCCCAATTGCAAAATTTTTTCTACATAAATCCAATTTTTTTTTGACCCAATTGGTATCCTGTGCCGCACTGATTAAAGCGAATGCTTGCAAGATTTTTAGGGTTCTAGATTTTAGGTTTTGATACTGTTTCCTAGAATATTTCGCGCCACAAAAATGGACAATAAACGCTTCCTCTGACAGAAACTTTTGGGACTGGAAAACTCGAATAAACTCTCCCATTTTACCGCGTACATGATGTAATAGCCGTGGATCAATGATGTCCAAATAGGCTTGAATACTCTCCATTTTATTGTATTTCTAATCCGTTGAATGTCAACTTAAGTGAAGCATGAATCTATTTTAACATTGATTTTCCTAATTGGATAACTGTAATTTTATAGTGCGTTTAGTCCACCCGTTTTGCTCTAATTTTCAGGTCATTACATCATCACTAAATAGTATTAATTATGTCACTTTCAAGCGTAGCTCGTAAGACTGTAATCGTCATGACCAAAACGGAGCAAAAAAAAGTTAAAGGCGGAGATGCTGATTGGATTATTATCTCAG
>JBCCSR010001362.1:0-1715 GCA_039199865.1 Bacteroidota bacterium | reverse complement strand
CGTATTTCTTATCATCAAGCCAGTGATGGTCAGATTTTCTTTGGCTCTTTGGAAGGTGTTTTTGGTTTTTATCCGGATGATATTATCAAATCTGATCCTTACGTTAAACCCATTTTGGTGACCAATTTTTTGGTCTATAACCAGGATCAAGAAATTACGGATTTGACTGCCGTGCTACAAGCGACGGGAAAAATCGTCTTGGAACCCTCCGATCAATTGTTCCGACTCAATATCGCCATGATCGATTTTTTCAATACGCCCAAAATACGTTATGCCTACAAGATCGAAGGCTTGTTTGAAAATTTCCAAAAGATCGAAGGGAATACCATTGAAATTGGTGGATTGCCCTATGGCAGCTATCAGCTAAGTATTCGAGGGAGGGGAGCCGACGGACGATTTTCCGAACAGGAACTGGTCCTCGATCTAGAAGTGGTTCGGCCCTTGTATCTCCGCTGGTGGTCCCTGCTCTTGGCCAGTGCTTTAATCCTCCTGACCGCCACCCAAATTTATTATTGGCGCATCCGGCAACTGAACGAAAGGCGACGCGAACTGGAATTGATTGTCAAACAGCGTACTGCCCAAATTGAAAAAGACAAAGCAGTTATCGAAACCCAGGCCATTCAACTGAAAGAGCTAGATGAGCTGCGATCAAAATTCTTCGCCAATATCTCGCATGAATTGCGTACACCGCTGACGCTTCTCCTGGCCCCCATGCAGAGCATCATCAAGAGTAAAGAGTTGTCCAATAAAAATTTTACTTACCTACAGCTGATGCGGCAAAACGGCCACAAACTGCTCAAACGCATCAACGAGTTGCTCGATCTCTCTCGCCTGGATGCCAATCGACTGGAGATCAGGGAGAGTCCTGTTTTCTTGTATCCTTTTTTCAAAACCCTTTTATCCACTTTCGAGAGTGCGGCCAATTTAAAAGACATCCAATTGCTTTTTCAATTCCCCTTAGACGAAAATCTTCAAGTAAAACTAGATGAAGATAAAGTGGAAAAAATCGTTGCTAACTTTTTGAGTAATGCCCTAAAATTTACGCCAAAAGGAGGCACGATTCGCTGTCGCGTTGATCGCAAAGCCAACCAATTGCTGGTTAGTGTAAGTGACAATGGAATTGGTATTTTGCCCAGTGATTTAATCAAAATATTTGACCGCTTCTACCAATCCAAAAATAACCAACAACAGGAGGGAACAGGTATTGGGCTCTCTCTTTGTCGGGAATTGGCTAAGGTGCTGGGCGGAAGGGTTTGGGCCACTAGTGAGATCGACCAGGGAAGTACCTTTTATTTGGAATTGCTGATTGAGGAAACTTTTGCCATCAAAATGGATCAATCTCAGGAGGTCCTTGCCCCAGATTCGGTTGGTATCGCTCCCAATCCTTCCTCAACCGCCCAAAAATACCGACCCAACATTTTGATCGTCGAAGACAACCCTGATTTGCGCCATTATATAACAATGATTTTACAAATGAATTATAATGTCGAAACAGTCGAAAACGGTGATGAAGCCTGGAATCAGCTCAGCCAAAACGAAGGACAACACCCCACTAGTATTAGTCTCATCATCTCCGACATCATGATGCCCATCATGGATGGAATCGAATTGCTGGGTAGGATTAAACAAGATAAAAGGCTACAAGCCATTCCAATGATTATGCTTACTGCCCGGCAAAGCGTCGACGTAAAACTGGAGGCTTTACGCATTGGAGT
>JBCCSR010001361.1:0-1722 GCA_039199865.1 Bacteroidota bacterium | reverse complement strand
GACCTTCAATGATCCGCGCCGTCCCATCGGGAGAACCATCGTCGACAATCAACAAATGAAAATCAGCACTCACTGCAAACACCGCCTCAATCATTTTGGCAATGTTTTCCTTTTCATTGTACGTCGGTATGATCACTAATGCCTTTGCCAATTCGCTAGTTTTGGGATGATGAATAAATAAGTGTTTTTTTATAAAGCTTGAAGCTCCAATTTATTGCAAGCTCCAAAAAAGATCGTAGAGCAAATATAGATAAATTGAACACAATTGCTCCTGTAAGCAGCCTATGACTTTCTTTGTACTGATCTCTTTATCTGATTTATAATACGCAATTGTTCCGTAATGGTTCAAAAAGCAGTGCAGTAACTGTTTTATTTTGTTTAAAACCTAGGGTAAGGACTACTTAAAAAATAACTTACTGATTTCACTAAATGATTCCAACGGAAGTTGATTAGGTACAAAACATTTAATGAAATCCAGAAAGGGAGATTATT
This sequence comes from Bacteroidota bacterium, assembly GCA_039199865.1. Classification (GTDB taxonomy): domain Bacteria; phylum Bacteroidota; class Bacteroidia; order Chitinophagales; family Saprospiraceae; genus JALZUU01. The sequence goes on along the minus strand of JBCCSR010001361.1, from coordinate 1,230 downwards.
TTTTGAGCACTACTGAACAAGGGCTTTTAGCGCAAAAGCAAGGAGAACAAAAGAAAAGTTTTGGTTCTGTCCAATAGAATACAAATTATATTTCTCATTTAAACATATATTCCATACTTTTGGTCACCACTCGAACGCATACGGCCCCTTGAAATCCCATGCGATTTACTGAATATTCGCCATCAGACCGTTTTCACCGTACCTTCTACCTGGCGCAAGCTATTTTAGGTACACCCAAAAGAATATTTAGGTAATCCAAACAAACTTTCAAACAAATGATGTATTTCAGCAAGTCTTTTGCCTTGTTGGTGAGTAGTATGCTCATCTCCGTTACTCTTTTTTCCCAAAACTTTGCTCCACAGTCCAACCCGGGCCACACCGTTCGCTCCTGTCAAACAGATCACCTGCATCAAGAGCAAATGCAAAATGATCCAGCATACAAGAAACATTTCTTAGAAAAGCGAGAACGTCTACGAAAACGGGCCCTGCAAAGATCCTCCGTTTTATGTGATAATCCGGTGATCATTCCGGTAGCCGTTCACTACCAAAATGCCACCAATCCAGATGTAGCTTGCCTACGTGCCCTGGCAGAAAACCAAATTCAAATCCTCAACGACGATATTCAAGGCTTGAATGCCGATATTACCCTTTGGACGGGAACAGCAGCGGCTTCTTTTCCGGGGATAAGCAACGGAGAAACTTGTGTCGAATTTTGTATTGCCACCAATTACCATCCTGCGGGATATGGCCTCTCCGATGGTGACCCCGCCGTAACCATCAATCAAGGAACTGGTAGTTTTTACGGAGATTGGGATGGCTATCTCAATATTTTTGTCAGAAATATTGGTGCGCTGGGCTTTTCTCCCCTCGGTGGCGATGGCGATGGTGATGGCGTTACGGTAGACAATGCGGCCTTTGGATCGGGAGCAGGTTGTAATGGCTTTGTTCCGGCGGGTCCTTATGATTTGGGACGGACGCTCACCCATGAAGTTGGTCACTATTTCAATTTGGGCCACATTTGGGGAGGAGGTTGTGGTGCAGATGACGGGGTTGCGGATACTCCAGACTCGCAGGGTTCTTATGGTGGCTGTCCAGCCATTGGGGCCTCTTCTTGTGGAAGTACAGATATGCACATGAACTACATGGATTATACCAACGATGCTTGTATGTACATGTTTAGCGATGGTCAGTCTACCATCATGGAAACCTATGTCGACAACTTTCTCGATG
>JBCCSR010001360.1:0-1724 GCA_039199865.1 Bacteroidota bacterium | reverse complement strand
TTTAGCTTTGATCTTATTTTTTTCCTTGCCCGAAACAAGTAGACTTTTACCTGGGTGGCATCCATATCCAGGAGTTCTTGGATTTCTGTATTGCTGTAGCCTAGCAAATCTTTTAGACGGAAAATTTCCCTTTGCTTTTCGGGCAACTCCTGTAGTAGTAGTTGAATTTTAGCCAATAGGTCTTTCTCCTCCGTTCGTTGATCTGGATTGGCCACTAAAGTCCTTTTTTGATCCGCAAAATTGAGGGCAACCGTTTTGTTGCTACGCAATTTTAACTTATCGTAGGCTTTGTTGCGGGTCAGTCGAATACACCAAGCCTCTATTTGCCGGACCTGATCGAGCTGTTGTCTTTGATCCCAACATTTCATCAGTACTTCCTGCACCACATCCCGGGCCAATTCGCGATTGGCCACAATACTCAGGGCATAGCGAAAGAGTTTATTTTGTAAGGAAAGGACTTGGTTGTTAAATTGTTCTTTGGTCATTTCGATAGGAGACGACTGGTTGGAGCAGAAGTTACAACTAATTTGAAAAAATGAGTAAAAAATTTTACCAAGCCATTTTCGGTGGGTCAATTCGACTGCTATTTTGACGAAAGTCGAGCGAAAGGGTCGAAAGGAAAAGAAGGGCGTTTTGAACTCGATTGGTCGTTCTATTAGAGTCGACTCAGCAAGCCTAGCTCCAAACCGCGGAGCTCCGCCAGGCCTTTTAGCCGACCAATTGCAGCATAACCAGGATTGCAATGCTTCCGCAAATCGTCCAGCATTTTATGCCCATGATCGGGACGCATGGGAATGCGATGAACTCTTTTTTGTTGTTCGATCAACAGGTTGGTCATTACGGCACACATATCTACATCTCCATTGAGATGATCCGCTTCATAAAAATTGCCCTGACCATCGCGTTTTGTACTACGCAGGTGGACAAAATGAATCCGATGGGCGAATTGATGAACCATCTTTGGTAGATTGTTTTCAGCCAACACCCCAAATGAGCCAGAGCAAAAACACAAGCCATTGGTCCTGGCCTTGACCGCCGTAAACAAGGCCATCAAATCCGTTTCCGTACAAACGACGCGGGGTAAACCCAGAATGGAGAAAGGAGGGTCATCCGGATGAAGGGCCAAATTGACGCCTACATCCATTGCCACTGGAACAATGACATTTAAGAAATCGATGAGGTGTTGACGAAGTTGAAGCGCATCAATGCCATCGTATCTCGCCAAACTTTCGCGAAACTGATTGAGTGTATAGCCCTCCTCGGCACCGGGCAAACCCGCAATGATATTTTGACTGAGTTGTCGTTTCCAATGGGCATCTTTACCATCGAACAAGCGGCGGGCCGCCTCCAAAGTATCGGCAGCATAGTCGGCTTCAGCTCCGGGTCTTTGTAAGATAAACAAATCAAAAGCGACCAAAGCGTGCCATTCAAAGCGCAGCGCACTAGCACCAGTAGGTTGGGTGAAATCCAAATCTGTTCGCGTCCAATCCAATACGGGCATAAAGTTGTAGGTAGCGACCTTGATCCCACAAGCTCCCAAATTTCGAATGCTTTGTTGGTAATTTTCCAGGTGTTGCCGCCAGGCGCCTTGCTGGGTTTTGATGTCTTCGCTTACCGGTAAACTTTCCACTACCGACCATTCCAATCCGGCCTCCTCAATTTGTTTTTTCCGCAAAAGAATTTCCTCTACTGGCCAGACAGCACCATTCTCAAGATGATGGAGT
>JBCCSR010001359.1:0-1733 GCA_039199865.1 Bacteroidota bacterium | reverse complement strand
GATTTCTTGATTGAAAAGAACCAAGTGTAAATCTAAAAGATTGGAGCAAATCAATTTTTAGCAATTGCCTTTTTTCACTAAAGCAACGAAATACATCGCAGCGTTGGGCGGCATCCCAATCTAGTTTATCCTCTCCGATCGCAATACCTAGTCTAACGCTGGAACTAAACCCCATGGTTTTGATATCGAATATTCTAGTAGCTCCATTTTCTCTTTGGTAGGTGGTCTTGTTCCATACGAGTTGGGGACCAAATTGGACGTCGATAAAACCTCGACCAAAAATTCGCCTTTGGATCCCAAATTGCAGCCCAAGGCTTGGACTGTTTAATCTGTACCGACGTTGACCAAGGGCATAGCGGTGTCCTAGCCTAAACGCGAGGTAATTGCCCGAAAGATTATTGGCCGTTTGCCCCGCTTTGATTCGTCTTTTCATATTATAATACCATCGACCTTGAAGACTCAGCCCTCCTGAGATTCGATTTCGGCCAATGACGTTGGAACCCTCCGGTTCATCGAAGAGGGCGTAGCCAAGTTGCAATTGCGTATTGATGGAGAATGCTTGACCTATTTTTCTCTCATAATCTAAGCGCCAATCTTGACGGATGTTGTATTTGACCGTACTGCTAAAAGTTGGCAATCGAAGAATCACTCCAGTTAGATCTAATTTGAGTAAAGATTGGGTTTCTGTATAAGTTTGGAGAGCAAAATCATGGGCATTGATAAATTGCTGTTCTTCAAAGAAACCGATTTCTTGGGTATGACTAAGGGTAGTGGTATCTTCTTGCGAAAGCGCAGATCTACTCATTAGAATGCATAGTAAAAGAAGCAGATTTTTCATTAGGGCATTTTGCCTCAGATTGTAATAATTACAGGAGTATTGTTTGAGCATCGTTTTTATTTTTTGTTGTCCTAAAAGGCAAAACCAATTTTTAGATCAGCGATGAATCCAAGCGTAAATCCTTTCTTATGATTGAGCAAAGGGAATTCTACTCTGCCAGAATCATTGTTGAATGGATCAAATGTATAGAATTCAGGTCCAAAGGTAAAATCAATAAATCCTTTTTCCAGGAAGTTGCACTGGTAACCGATCAATGCCCCAAGGGTGAGTAATCCCTGAAAGTTGACATTATTGTATTCTTCATAGATGCCTCCATTGAGGTATGAAAACAAATTGTTGGTTCGAATTTGTAAGGCTTGATAAAGGCCCGTTAAATTGTTGGCTGACTTGCCGGTAGCCATTCTCTTTTTTAGTTGGCTGTAATATCTAATTTGGCTACTTATATTAAATCCCATTTGGAAAGTATTGTCTACGGTGGGGACCGTGAAAAGCTGATAAAAACTGTTCAGCTCATGATTTAAAGAAAAGCTTGTTCCTAGCTTGTGTTCATAGGCCAATCTGAGCTGTCCTACATTTGAAGTACCAGAGCCCAGAAATGATCGAATAGAAAGGAGCCTAAAGAGATCGATTTTGAGCATTGACTTCCTTTCTTGATAACATCTAAAAAAGTCACAGTACTGCGCATCATCCATTTTTAAGGTAGATTTGCCAAAAGCGATACCCAGCTGAACTTCTGATCCAAAAAGTAGCGCAGTATAATTTCCGCGCAATCCATTTTCACTTTGATTGAACACCAATTCAGGTCCCAATTGAATATCGATGAAACCTCTTTTGAATAGTCGCCTTTGGATGCCAAATTTCAAACCGACATTTTGAAATTGGACATCACTGGAAG
>JBCCSR010001358.1:0-1734 GCA_039199865.1 Bacteroidota bacterium | reverse complement strand
CTGGCTGATCTATCGGCGGTGGCGCGCTTTGTTTGGCGGCCGGGTTGTGGGGATTAGTGTTGGAGCAGCTGCTTTGCTGCCCAAACTGGGCCGTTTATTTTCAGCGGCTGGTTTGGAAATAAGAGAAGGATATGGCCTGACGGAAACTTCTCCGGTGATTGCCTTCAATCGCTTTGAACCGGGTGGCGTTCGCTTTGGAACGGTGGGCATTCCGGTGCCTGGCGTAGAAGTCAAAATTAAAAAGCTAGATGAAGAAAAGGAGGAGGGAGAAGTTTTGGTGAAAGGGCCCAATGTCATGCTTGGTTATTTTCAACAGGACGAACTCACTCACCTAGTCATTGATGAGGCGGGATGGTTGCATACTGGAGATATTGGGGAATTTGTTCACAAGCGTTTCCTGCAAATTACCGATCGCAAAAAAGCTATTTTTAAAACTTCAAAAGGGAAGTATGTTGCTCCTCAACCTATTGAAAACAAATTGCGGAGCCTGCTTTATATCGAAGATTGTGTGATTGTAGGCTTCAATCGACCCTTCGTTACTGCCCTGATTTACCCGGCCTACGGTCCATTGAAAAAATGGTGTATCGCCCACAACGTTCACTGGACCTCACCACAATTTATGGTCCTCAATCCCAAAGTCAAGCAATTGATGGAAGAGATGATTCAAAAAGTCAACGTACAATTGAGTGGTAACGAACAAATCAAGGGGTTTCATTTGCTGTACGAAGCATGGTCGGTGGAAACAGGAGAGCTCACTCCTACGCTCAAACCCAAGCGTCCTTTTATTGAAGAAAAATATCAGCAGGCTATAGACGAAATGTATGCTTGATCATGTACCAGGGGATGGGACCTGAAACGATGGGATTGTGGGGTTGTGCTGAGTATTCAGCTTCGATCCAGTAGTTAATCAAATAGAAAATGATTCCTTATTCAGATGTTTGACGATTGGCGCAAAAAAATGATGAACAAAGATACTGATTGGGTCAACCATACTTTCGAGTTTGCAGTGGTGTTGATTGGAATCTTGATTGCCTTTCAATTGAATCGCTGTTCGGATAATTTGTCGAAAGTAAGTTTGCTGAAAAATCATTTCGATTTGGTCAATTGGTCTTCTGTCGAGCCCAAAACTAAAGCGGCAGCAGAAAAATATTACGCTTCGAAATATGCCAATACCATTTCTACTCACTGGTATTTGCTCACGACAAAATTGAGGACTTATCGCAGTGAAGCAAAGCTGATTGAGGACTACTTGGCAAATTGAGCGGAGCCTCTAACCGCCATGATTACAGTTGTCGTTTTTTACTTTTTCAATCATTTGTTGTATCCCCTTTTGTTCTTGTAAGACGTAAGCATAAAAATTGAGTAGCCACTGATTCCAGTTGTAGCGCTGCTTGACTAGCGAAAGATAGGTTTTGTCTTTCATGAGCTTGGAGAGGTCATGGGGCATAGCGGCCTCATAAGCAAAACCAGAAAAGTGTTCGGTGTAGTATCGTCTAACGTCTTCTCCCACATCGTCGTATCTTCGCTCTCGGTCTCTCAGGAAAGAGATGAGTTCATTTTGATAAGTAAGCAATTTGTTTTTGAGTTTTCTGTCGGTGACCAAATTGATTTGAGCATATTTCAACTCTTCAATTGTACTGAGGCTGCCTTGTCCAAAATTGATGTATACGCCAACGGTTCCAAATTTATCACCCAAAGAATCCAAAGTGGGGAGACTACCATCTTCAATGCCAT
>JBCCSR010001357.1:0-1738 GCA_039199865.1 Bacteroidota bacterium | reverse complement strand
ATAGGAGGCACCAGTCGTAGCAGCACAATCGAGAAATAGACCAACGGAGAAATTGCCGCATGCCAAAGGTGCTAAATCCCCTAAGTGAAATCGGTAGGTATTGTTGGCCAAGCTGTCCCAAGGAATGCTGCTAGAGACGGGAGTAATTAAGCTATCGTAGGTGATGTCAATGTAGGCATCCTCGGCGGTTACCGTCCCATTATTGCAATAGCTAATGTAATTGCTTCTGGTAAAGCAAGGACGAAGCGAAGGCGTAGTACTGTTAATGGTCATATTGGGACATTCAATCCATGCCTGTACCGGATGATCAATCGTATCAGATAAATCAAAACCGGGAAGATGAACCTCCAAATGATTGATACAGGATTCCCAATACGGATTGATGGGTTGTAAAGTCAAATTGAAAGTACCCGAATCGAGTGGAAGTAAATAATGGCCATTCTCATCCGTTGTGGTAATGAAATCCCGATCTGTTCGCTCTGCGATGACCATCCAATTGTCCAGTCTTTTTTCGGATGGATCAACCAGACAATTCATGGTGCTATCAATGGCAACAGTTCCCCTGATGGTGTTGGAATAAATTCGACCGTTTTCATCCGTTTTAAATACTCTTGCATCCGTTGGGGTATTGCCGACCCTTTGGTAAGCACTTACTAAAAAACCGCCATCGTGGGCAGGGACGGCCTGTTGACCGATTTGGAGGCCCAAAAAATAATCCGGCACCTGTGTCCATTCCACATTGCCATCTAAATCTGTTTTGATCAAACCCAAGCGATGTGGGGGAGTACCACCTTGACTTTTTACAAAACCCACACTGATAAATCCGTCCTCAAGCCTCGTTGGGGCATAGTTAAGCTCAAAGGAGAAACCAGTCCAAATGGTTTTGCTGTCTATCAAGTTGCTATTGGCATCGATCCGTCCTTGTTTGATCCACTGCGTATTGACTTCAAAAAAGACCAACTCTTCATTGTCCATCAAGTAGACATAATTGGTGTTGGGCATGTCATTGTACGATTTAGTCGTCAACAAATTTCCCAGTTCATCAACGGTCCAAAAGGTAAGTGTGCTGTTGTTGACCGGACCGATCAGGGTATAGTTGTTGGCGTCTTGAGCAACAATAGTATTGGACCGAATCTCGGGGGCCAATGCATTGAGATAAAGTAAATTTCCTTGGTCATCAAACTTTCCGATATAGGAAGTAAATTGAGCGTTGTCTTCCGCTAGTGCAGCAAATAGAATCCCTCCATCCGCTTGGGCAACCATACTATTGACCAGGACACTGACTCCGACACCCAAAGAAAGGAATTCTTCCCAAATCGTATTGCCATCATCATCAAATTTGACGAACAATGGACGGGTAAAGGTTTCATTACCATTAAATGTAATCTGCCAATCGACCACTGTCGCAAAGGTTTCATTGGGGCAACTGATGATTGGTCCATTTTCTGCATTACAGGGAATAAATTTATCCCAGATGGGTTCTCCACTTGAACTGATTTTCAGAATAAAGGCACTTTTAGGACCAGTACCGAAAGCATTTAAGCTGAGCCCTTTGACCAAGTAATTGCCTTTACTCACTGGGAGCACCGTTGTGGCAAAATCATCCAAAATGCCCCCATAAGTTCGTTCCCAACCCTGTCCAAAAAGAGTGGAGTAATGGCAACCAATGGAAAGTAAGAGTACTAGGGATAGCGTTCTGATCAGTTGAATGATTCTTTGGGTATCTGAAAAAAGCATT
>JBCCSR010001356.1:0-1743 GCA_039199865.1 Bacteroidota bacterium | reverse complement strand
GCCAACTCTCCCCTTCTAGATCCCATGACAATTATTCTAACCTATGAGTAAAGAAAATAAACAAAACCTGTCTCAATTTGAGCAAATGGAAAGAATTGAGCATCGCTTAGCAGAACTCTCATTGATTCAGAAATTACTTTTCCACAAATATTTAGACATTGCAGAAAAAACTCCTGCCTATCACCAAAAGTTGAAAAAAATCCAGCATCAACTCCCTCCCATCAAAGAAAGAAAGGTGTTTGGACAGCCAATTGATCATCATGAAATGATGCAGCGCTTACAGGTAGAAGAATGGGAAATTAAGTTGGAACAGAAGAAACTAGAACATATCCGATTGCGCCAAAAATTAAGTGAGATTCAAACTAAAGCGCATACGCCGATCTACAGGCCAAGCCACGAGGAACCCCAAAATGGCCATTCACCACTTCCGGTGAAGTACTTTTTATTGGCAGGTTTAATCATTGTGACGATGGTCTTGCTGTTTTCTGGATTGGCAATGATCAACCAATAAATTTGCATAGAACCCCAGTTGATAGGCATACGGATACAACCTTCGAAAATAATTCACTACTTTTTTGCAAGGTTTAGCTGAATTGGCAAAGAAATTGCAACAATAGAATCATTCCCCACCTTTATTTATTTTATTGATCCTCCCCTACAAAACCCTTGATGATTTCCTCCCCACACTACTTTACAAACTATCGTACCAGTATATATGCGCAATAGCATAACCATGATCATTAACCAAATTAAGCAGTCGGAAGAACGGCTGGAAACCGAATACGAAAAGCTAAGGTTGCTCAATGCTGATGACACCGTGTTACGAGATAAAGTGATGAATCAGCGCATCACCGTTTTGCACCAGCTTTTCCAATTTCGGAATGAAGTTATTGATACTTTTAAAAAATAATCTTTCTACGCTTAGCGACAACTCTTCTTGCCAATCCGCTTCGCTACTCAATCCATTAGCAATATACGCTCCTGCTTTACAATCCTTCCCTTTTCGTTCAACACTTGTAAATAATACACGCCCGCTGGAAAATCAGCTAACCTGATTGTCATAAGCGAATCACTCCTTTGCTGAATGATCAAACGGCCATTGGTATCGTATAGATTTACTCGAAAGATGTCGGGACTTAAGTTTGTAAGGTACAAATGATCGCTAGCGGGATTGGGATAGACCTTGACTTCAGCTTGCGCTTGTTGCGTCTCCGTTGAACTTGGCATACACATCAACTGATTGAGTTGTCCCCACAGTTCATTATCAAAAGGAGAAAGGGCAAAAAGGGGTAATTCTGAAGCCTCTCCCAGACGAACAACGACCAGATCTTGGCTAGGTACAACGTGAATTTTCTGATCATCCCGCCCCAAAGCTGCATACATGTCTGCCGGAGCATTAGGAACCAAGGAATCTTCAAAGACAAATTGCAAAGCCGGCAACATATAGGCCTCTTTTCCATTGAGCCAAGTCAAATAACCATAGGATGGATTCAAATCCTGAGTGGTATTGGTCATGGTTTCAAAATAGTTTTTGTCCGCTAAAATGGCCTCCCCATCCCAGTCTCCTTCTTGTTCCAACAACAGGCCAAAACGGGCCATATCTCTAATTCGACTGTAGTAAATATAGTTGAACCAGAACCCCTTCATTCCAATTTTATTTTTCAAGCGCGTCTGAGTGAATTGGTTGAACGCTAGACCACTGGCATTGGCAACGACATCCTGGACCAAACGGTAAGGGGAATT
>JBCCSR010001355.1:0-1745 GCA_039199865.1 Bacteroidota bacterium | reverse complement strand
CGTGCATCTTCCTCTGTTTTGATCTCTTTATCCACTAAATCCATAACAAATGTGTGATTTCCACGCTTTTTATTGATTTTTTTAAATTTTTCCTTCTTGTACAAGGCGATCTTATTGTCTTCGGTCACAATCCACATCATTTTCTCTGAGTTTTGATTGAATTTGACATCCGCTCCTTTGGTCGCATAGAAGCGAACAACGGTGTTTTGGCTTTTATCGACTAGGAAGGCAACGTTTTGGTGTAGATCAGACTCTTTTTCATCGATGAACTCTCCTTTGAGGGTATGAATGTAGGGAGGGAGTGGTCGATCACAATTCCACACCCCGAAACTGGTCACTTGAAAGCGGTTGAGGATTTTTTGCTTGATCATCAAGTCTGTTGCCATATGATCATGGCCTCGATCGCGGTAAGCTGCAAGTCTTTTTTCATAATCTGCTTGTGCCAATGCTCGTTCTTCTGCAATTCTTTGACGGATGCTTTCCTTTTGGCTTTCCAAGCGCGCTTTTCGATCTGCCATGGCCGCTTCATAGACCTTAAATTCCTCATTAAAAGCATTCATAGCTGCTTCATAATCATCGCCAGTCAATACGGGGTTAACAATCACTTTCATCGAATTGTTGCCATTAATCAAGGTTAATTCATAGTCGCGATTATTGATGCGGCTCAATCTCATGTCATCCCAAGCAATACTGCCAGCGGCCTGCTCATTAAAATTTTCATTGTTGGGCGCTACTTGCCACATGGTATTTTTATACTTCTCACTTAGCTTGTTCATGGTCGCTAGATTATCGTCAATGGCTTGTTGCTCTGCCTCGGAGGCAAAAGTGCCGTAATCTAGTGTTGCTTCATTGAACTCAAAATTGAAAACGTGAGCATCTGGATTGGCCCTTTCTGGACGGGTTGGCGCTTTAGGACGGGGAAGGCTGTTTTCCACTTCTTGAATTGCAGTGTTTTCTTCTAATACTAAGGCATTGATGGTTGCCTGAAAATCGTTTTCAATCACTTGTTCTTCTCCGAGTAATTCGCTGGCCTTGTCTTCTTCAATTTTTTCAATATGATCAATTCCCGTGTACACCCAGTTTCTCTGTTCGGTATCCAGGCGATAAATATTAAAATTGAGGGGAGCATCTTTATCTTTTAAATTGATCTCCGAAACCAGTTCCACATCGATTTTTTTGTTGGGACTGATATTGAGTCGTTTACCATCTTGCTCGGCATAGATTTCGATCATTCCAGCGGATTCTAGGTTGTATTGTACGCCCGCTGAATCGTATTCCATAGGGATTCCCGAAAGGAAAAAATCGATGAAGTCGTGGAACTCTCGATAACGGATGTTGACTTCTCCTTCGACGATTTGTCCTTTTTCATCCACAAAAGCAGCAGGTGGAACAATCACTCTCGAACCATTTTCATAAACGTATACCCCTCCTTTACTTGCATTGATGTTTTGACTAGCAAAACGAGCTTCGAGTCCTTTGATGGGTGGATTGATGTAAGGTTGAGAAGCGAAATGGGCCGTTTGGAGTTGGGCTGGGCTAGGCTGATTGGTGCCAAAAAAGCTAAAATAGGCCAACAGAGCGACACAAGCAGCAGCTCCAGCAGCAACAGATGGGTACAACCAGCGACGCCGAGCGGTGGGGGCTGGTGACTCCGTCTGAGCTTGCGTTTCGTGCATTTTGAGTAAGGCCTCAAAATCTTTGTGCTGATCGATTTGATCCGAACTAAGCGGTTGTGAATTAAAAAT
>JBCCSR010001354.1:0-1746 GCA_039199865.1 Bacteroidota bacterium | reverse complement strand
CAAAATACGGGAACGGATACCGCCTTCAACGTTGTGATTCGGGATGCCATTTCTGAGTATTTGAATCCCAACAGTATTCGTCCCGGTGCAAGTAGTCATCCCTACACCTGGGGAATTGCAGAAGATGATGTACTATTTTTCAATTTTGAAAATATTATGTTGCCCGATAGCAATATAAACGAACCTGCCTCCCATGGATTTGTCAAATTTAAAATCAAACAGGAGCTCGATAATTTGCCAGGAACTTTAATTGAAAACTCCGCAGGGATTTATTTTGATTTTAATGCACCCGTTATCACCAACACCAGTGTGCATCAAATTGAAGAGCGATTTTTTCTACTGGACACCATTTACAATACTTATTGCGATACCCATCTTTTCAGCATGGATACCACCATTCTGCAAATGGGCACCTTGACCACTTATGATTTTGAGATTAGCAATCAGATCCATATTGCTGAAGACAAATCAACCTCATTGGATACCACCATTACATTAGGTCTACCTTTTAATGACGTGATTTACCAAAGTGATACCATGCTTTTATTTCCCCTAATGACTTGGGAAGGCTGCGATAGCCTCGTTTCCATCAATTTACACTTAGACGACCCGGAGCTTGGTGAATCAGGGGCCTTGCTCTATCCCAATCCCTCCAATGGACAAAGCACATTGCTTTTTAAAGTCAAAGCAAAACAGGATATTTCCATTGTACTTTACAATCAAATTGGAGAACTTGTTAGTAGAGCACCCACAAAATATTTTGAACCGGGACATTACAGTTTCCCACTAGATTATTCTTTTTTACCAAAAGGCATTTACCTGCTCGTTATCGACGGAGCCGTCAACAATTGGGTGCAAAAAATCGTCATTTGGTAATCATCTTATCAAAAATCAAAAATCATGAGCGATCATCAATTTATATCTAAGCTAATTACTTTAGGCATTTTTGCTTTCTTCTTTTGTATTCCCTCCAGCTTTTCCCAATCCAAAAACAAAAGCTCCAAATCCGAGGCAAGTCAGGTCTTCCTGACGACTTCCTTTCATTTTTTGGAAAATCCGTCACCCTTTAATTTTGATGAAACCTTTTTTGCTCCATTTCCCGAGATGCTTTCACATTCGGTCGAAAGAAAAAGCATCATGAATGTTGGCGTAGCTTTTCAAAAAGTTAAGCCTTCCGGATGGTTCTATGAGCTTGCCTTGGTCAAACTATCCATTGATGATGATACCAACGTTAAAGTACGATCTAATGAAGTCGATCCTGGCCCGGGCATTCCAATTTTCGGAGATCAAAACTTAACGATTGATGTGGTTTCGCGATTGGAGTATGGAAAATATTTTTTTGATTTGAAAAAAAATAAATTCAATCTGGGCTTGAGTCTGGGGATCAAAAGTCATTTTGACTACAACAATTTAACCCCTAGAAATTCAAATGGTTTCCCACTAAGATTCTCCCGAGTAGGGTTGGTACTGCAAGTGATTCCGATCCTATCCTTTCAGGCTGCAAAAAGAGTGTTAATTGATCTCAAAGTCTTTCCAGATCTTATCGATTTTTATTACCAAAGGAGTCGAACTTTAAATCCCAATCTTGCCATCAGCCAGCAAACTGATACTTCTTTCAATACTACATTTTTGGATCGAACCTCTTTTAGTCTGAGCGCTCGCTATCTTTTGAAATAATGTCGGAAGGCAGCAAACAGCCAGGCAAACTTCACTAAAAACAAAAAAACATCTAAAAAAACAACATCT
>JBCCSR010001353.1:0-1754 GCA_039199865.1 Bacteroidota bacterium | reverse complement strand
TTGTCGGTCTGTATTTTCTCCAGATTGATCAAAGTCGCCTCAGACATCAAATCAAAATTGGGATAGATGCCAATTTGGCGAGCAGTTTCCATATTGATGAGCAGATTGTCCGAGAAGGTTTGTACCTCAACGGAAAGGTCAGCAGGAGCTTGCCCCTCTAAAATTTTCATAATCGTAAGCGCAATTCGGCGCGGTATTTTTTGCAAGTTATCTATTGTCTCGTGGCCCGATAAGGCTCCTGCCGCAATGTAGGCCTCACCAAACAGGGCCGAAGAAGGCACTTTATTTTCATTGATCACTTGAAAAAAGTTGTTAAGGAGCGTACTATCCCTTCCAAAATAGGGTAAAGCGTATATCGCTACCTTTTCCGACCTCTTTTCCTTGAAATGCTCGCGAATATCTTCATTGTAAAAAATGACGTCAACCGATACATTTTTTCCCTGCAGGTAATTTTCGAAAAGTTGCTTGAAAAAAGCTTGATCACCAATCGACGCTTCCTCCGTCATCACCTCTAGATGTGTAAAGGGATAAATGGTATAAAGCAAGTTGAGATCGCGTTCCATATCGAAAGGAGATTCCATGTAGGTAAAGTTGGAAATACCCGAAGTCCCCTCGGGCGTTTTATTCAAACCCTGCAATTGAGCATCCAATACAATGGATCCGATGGTTGGTTGAGGAAAATTTTTGAGGGCAATAGTATAATTGGTACCCACCGTTCCCATCGCAACCACAATGTCATTTTCAGCATAGGCATCATCAAATACCTTGGCGACCTCCGCCAGATCAGTACTTAAATAATAGGTCTTAAATGCCACTGTATAACGATGCTGTAGCAATAGTAAAATCTCCTCCTTTAAATTGTTTTCGTAGGAACGAGCCAATTCAGTGTCAGGGGCCCGATCGCCAACCAGTGCAATACTGACCCCTGTATTCTGAGCCATGAGGGACCCAAAACACAGTAGAAAAAAGAGGTGCAATAGTTTTCGCATGTGTTTTTTATTCATAAGTGATGAATCAATATTATAAAAGAATTAATATTCTTTTTTCAAATAATTTTCTCCCGCTATTGTCGAATTGCTCCCCACACGAGGGCAAAGCTTTGTTCAATCGTTTTCTCATCGAGTTTAATCTTTCCCTTTAAGTGAAAATCTACCAATTTGCTCGTCGTTCCATCAATTACCGCTACAATCAAAAAGACATCAATATCGTCCTTGAGGATCATTTGTCTTTGCCCACTTTCGAAAATGTCAAGACTATCTTTGGCAATCAAATCGATTTGTTGCATGTGATCGTCCTTGCAATAGGGAGACTGAATGAATTGATGAAAAAAGGAAAAGTCCCTTCTCCTACTGATTTTCAGCTGAATAAATAACGTAAAGAGCTTAAAAACCTTTTTTTTATAAATCGGATCGTCGGGAATTTTATCGTCAACAGATTGGAATATTTGTTTGGCAGTATCAAAAAAAAAAGATTCTAAGAGATTTTATTTGTTTTTAAAGTAAATGTACAAATTAGAGTGAGAAATTTTTACTTCTCTGGCCACCTCCGACATTTTTACCCCCATCAATCCTTTTTGGTGGACAATATCCAAAGTCACTTCCATTATTTTTCGCTCTTTGACGGGATCTTTTGGCTTCATAGTACAAAATTAAAAAACAAACGGAATAAAAGAATAAAAATTCTCTTAATTAATTGTTTCTTCAAATAAATTGAATATCGATCAAGATACAATCGGGGCTTTCCTTTCGGAATTC
>JBCCSR010001352.1:0-1757 GCA_039199865.1 Bacteroidota bacterium | reverse complement strand
GGATTCAAATAATTCTGAGCCCAATTTATAATAAATCTACACTTCTAAGCGTCTGGCAGCCACTTTATAAAAAGGATCATTATAGGTGGAAGAGATGGAGTCCAAGGCTTGATCATAAGCCTTGATGCCAAAGTAATATTGCCCTAGGTTGTATTGAAACACTACTTCGGGATGCAAAGTACCACCGATACGATCCTTGTGATTCAGTAAAAAACAGTGTACCCAGTCAAAGGCTTTACTCCGCAGGCCTACTTGCACTAGATTGGCCATGGTACCCGGGAAAATTTGATCATTTTGATATAAATATCCCGCTGACAGATGTTGCTGGTAGAGATCAAAAAGTGGAGACAAATAGAGACCAGGTGCTTTTCTGTACTGTGCAACCACATAACTTCGATGGAGGGTTTGCAAAGCTGCCAGTGGTTGATAGGGAATATCTGCCCCCTGTTCTTCTAGCAACCGCTGAAAGTTGAGATAATGTACATGCCCTTTTTCCTCATAAAAGTATTGCAGCAAATAATAGGCCTCCAAATACAATTGTACTATGGGAACCTCCAGATAAACTTTGGGAAGAGCGGGAATCAAAGTATCCAAAAAACCTAGGCTCTCTTTGTTTTCTACGGGAAAAATAAACAGATCTCTCGCCAACAATTGAAAAGTATATTCTAGCTTTTGTACCAAATAATAGAGATCGAGATAATGATGCGTTTGAGGCAAATTGAGATCAGTCTCTCGATTGTTATAAAGGCTTTCATATCTGCTAATTTGTCCTTCCAACAAAAACTGTTTGTAAAAATGCGCCGCCCCCCAAGTTTGACTATCTAATTTTTTACTTTTTTGGTGCAGTTGCCGGAAAAACTTTTCCAACCGTCGGTCATTGGCCTGGGTCATCCAACAAATCAAACGATCTCTCTCATCAGCAGGCTGATTGGCCACTTGTTCGAATAGCAAAAAGCGTTTCAATTCTTGCAATAATTCACTCATCAGTTTCTCTAACTTACTCTTTATGACTGGTTGCTCGGGAAAGAGTATCCCATACACTCTTTCTCGTTCAAAGTAAGCGACATCCTCATCTTCAACTCCCTGCCTCAAATATTGCCACAAATGCAGCAGCTCTTTTGAGGGCGCTTTCCTAAAAAAGTAGGGGGAATGCAAAAATCGATCAAATTGGGACTGTTCTTTCTCATCAAGCGACTTCAGAACCAAAAAGAGCTGACTACCATACATAACGAGTAAACTTAATCATATTCAGTAAAAAACACATGACAAATAAAAGCCTCTAAGAAAAGTTGTTAAAATCTGTAATCACATTGTACGACCAACTATAGTATTTTGGATTGTTAAACTAAGTACCCAAGCAGAGCCAATGATAAGATTAAAATTGAGTGATTTTAGTTCTGAACAAGGGGCTAATTGCCCGAACAGCCCAAGCTATTGAAGCAATTCGCAAGGATGAGCGGAGCTAAAAGAAGCGATTTCAAATTACAGGTTAATTCTCTTTGGGTACTTGTATTTTTTAACTATAAAATTAGAACGATGAAAACGAGTTTATGCTGCAAAATGCTAATTTTATTTTTCTTCAATTTCCACCTAGTCCAACTCTCTGCTCAAACCAATTGTGATGAAACCTGGCCTCCAGGCTATCATCACAAGCTCATGGAAAAACTCACTAGCTGCTGTTCGACCTATATTGAAATCGATGAAGGCGAGCTCAAAGAATTTTTTAGAGGGGAAATCATCAAAAATTATGATCCCAG
>JBCCSR010001351.1:0-1758 GCA_039199865.1 Bacteroidota bacterium | reverse complement strand
TTAATTCCCTCTTCCAGTAGGGCATAAGTAGAAGCTCCAAAAGTGAATATCCAAGAATTTGGATCAATGCCTAGATATTCTTTATTCTGGAAGTAAGAAACTAATATATTCGCGGGCAAATGAGTATTACTTGGAAAATCTTCGACGACCCCTGCGATTGTTAAAGTATTTTCACCATCCAAGGTCAAGGTTTTCCCAATTGGATCAGCCTTGCCAAAAATCTTCTCTGCTGTCGATGCGGTTAGTAAGGCTTGCCAAGGTTGTTCTAGTGCTGCTTTGGCATTTCCACGCAAAACGTTCACCTCAAATACGTCTAGGAAGTTAGCTTCCACGTAAAGAATCCCATTTTGCATGAAGCGTTCTTTACTTTCTGTCTCAATCATTCGTTCATTTCTTGGATAGACGCTAGTGACTTCTTCTAGACCAGCCACCTCTGAGCGCAAGGCTTCCGCTAGTGCACCAGGCGCATCATAGTTCAGTGATCTTTCTCCACTAACCTCTTCCCAAGTTTGATTGACTCTGTAAATTCGATCTGCTTTTTGATGGTGTGTATCAAAGTTCAGTTCATAATGAATGAATAAACCAATAATCAAACAAACACTGATCCCAATGGTCAAACCAACGAGATGAGAAGCAGTGTGTAGTTTTTGTCGCCACAAACGACGGACTAGGAATCGAAAATGATTGTTGAACATGATGTATAATGTTTAATCGTTTCGTAAAGATTGAATGGGGTTGGCTAAAGCAGCTTTTACGGATTGTGCGCTAATCGTGAGTAATGCAACGCCAATAGCCAATAAACCAGATATGGCAAATATCCACCATTGCATATCAATGCGATAAGCAAATTCGGCGAGCCACTGCTGCATAAAATACCAAGCAAGAGGAGTAGCGGTTAGGGTCGCGATAATCACTAATTTCAAGAAATCCTTGGATAATAAAGCAGTGATACTCACAGTTGATGCACCCAAAACTTTGCGAATACCAATTTCTTTGGTGCGCAAGAAAGTGCTGTAAGAAACCAAGCCAAAGAGTCCTAAGCAAGCAATAAGGATCGTCAAAAGCGTGAAAAAAGAGAGTATTTTCCCAAACCGCAAATCCGCTTCGTAAAGCTGTTGGAAGTTCTCGTCCAAAAACTGATGGGAAAAAGTATTGCCTGGAAAAAAGTCTTTATAAAGAGCCTGTACTTGTGCGATGGTTTGGTCAATATTTTGGGTGTTGAGTCGGAGCGAAAGTGGATTATTGGTGCTGTAGGTAGGAATAAAAATCAGTGGTTCAATGTTGTGGTGCAAAGAGCGTTGGTGAAAATCAGGCACGACGCCAACGACTTCCCAATTCTTACCCCAAAAGTTGAATTTTTGATGGATAATGTCTTCATCACTAGCATAACCCAACATCTCAACACCTGCTTCGGTAACTACAATTTTGTCAATCGCTTCCCAATCCAAATTATGATCACTTGCTCTAAAAAAGCGTCCTGCTGTTGGTTCTAAGCCGTAAGTTCTGGCGTATTCAAAATCGGTATTGATGAAATTGGCGGTGTAAGATTGACCGTCGACTTGCTCTCCTGTCTTTTCTATTTGAAAAATTCGACCTGTTCGTTGTCCAGGTGAGCGACTAGAAGTGGATGCACTTTCTACACCTGAAATGGCTGCCAACTCAGATTTGAAAACATCCATTTTATTGATAAAGGTGCTATCCCAAGCCGTCATTTCTGGTGGATTCAAAGTCATAATTTGCTCCACTTCAAAACCTAAG
>JBCCSR010001350.1:0-1759 GCA_039199865.1 Bacteroidota bacterium | reverse complement strand
TTGCATTATTCAATCACTAAAATCTGTTGATGATGCCAAAAATATTTTTTACCGGAGGCTCGGGCTTCGTAGGACAAAACATGATTCCAAAACTCATTGAACACGGATTTGAAGTTCATGCCCTCACACGTTCGACAAATGCTGCTAGAAAAGTGGAAAGGGTAGGGGCCATTCCAGTTATGGATGACCTTACCAATTTATCGTATAATACGATTGCCGCTTTGAAGTTGTGCGATGTCGTTGTGCACTCCGCAGCGTATATCGACTTCAATTATGACAAGGAAAAATTCTACCAAATTAACGTAGAAGCCACCCAGTCGTTATTGCAATTGGCGAAAGAAAATCAGATTCAGCGTTTCATCTACATCAGTGCTGCACCCGTTGTTCCGGGGAGCCCGATTGTCAATCTTTCCGAAAAGGAAGCCAAAGCAGGCTTGCCAAAAGATTTGTATCCCCAAACAAAAGCCATAGCAGAAAGAGCGGTGCTCAAGGCAAACGCAACAAATTTTATGACCATTGCGCTGCGTCCTCCCGCTATTTGGGGACCCAATAATCACCATATGGAGGAAGTCTTTGATCGAGTAAGATCGGGGCAATGGCGGTGGATTGGAGGAAGTCATCAAGTGCTAAGTACCGTTCACATTGACAATCTGTCAGCGGCCGTCATCGCTGCTACGAAACGGGGAAGGGGAGGAGAGGCCTATTTTATCACGGATGGCGATACCAGAAGTATGCGTACGTCTTTCTCCGCAATTTTTGAAGCACACGGTCTTGAGGCCGGAGAGAAAGAGATTCCTTTAGGGCTAGCCGCTTTCTTGGCCAATATTTTTGAATTCATCTGGAAGTTGTTTAGAATAAAGTCTCGTCCTCCCGTTCCACCACTCGCCATCAGACTAATGGCCAGAGAATTTTCAATCACAGATGCCAAAGCAAGAAAAGAGTTGGGTTATAAGCATGTCATCACATTCGAAGAGGGAATTCAAACCATTAACGCATAAATTCAAAAAGATGAAACTGTATATTTTGATCGTGTTTAGCTTGATGACCGTTCTTGATTACGCTCCTGCGGATGCCATCATCGGAGAATATTGGACAGAAAATAAAACGGGAAAAATCGCTATCTTTAAATGTGATAACAAATATTGTGGTCGTATCACTTGGCGCAAAGAAAATAGAAAAGATGTTGAGAATCGAGATAAAGCCAAGAGAGGTCGAGACGTGGTCGGCATTCAGTTCCTAAATGATTTTGAATACGAGGTTAAGGAGGAAATATGGTCCGGAGGAACTGTTTACTCGATTGATAATGGGAAGACTTACAAAGGAAAAATTTGGCTGGAAGAGGATGGGAAAATACTTAAAATGAGGGGCTTCATTGGATTTTCTTTTATTGGAAGAACGGCAACATTGGAACGGGTAAAATAGAAGCCGGATAAAAGCATGCATGAACTTTGCGATACTTACGGAACAATCCTCAACCGTAGTTGGAGGAATTGAAGAATGGCAATAAGATGAATTAAGTAACATGACAGTACAAGCAATCCTGGAAAGTTGGAAAGGAAAATCCTTCGACATTATAGAATGGTATTTCTATGTCGATAGCGAAGTCTAAGAGATCAATACGGTAAGAGCAGTTTTCAACATACCAGCAAAATATAAAATCAAAAACGCTTGATCAAGAAAGATAACAATCGAAAATAGAGGCTTGCAAAAATTGGCTTTATACTAGTGTTTAGCCAAATTAGATATGACGGGTAATTTG
>JBCCSR010001349.1:0-1760 GCA_039199865.1 Bacteroidota bacterium | reverse complement strand
AGTTTTTTTCATAAATAAATATTTAGGTATGATTCGTTTCTAGATTTGACTCAGTGTTAAGTCAATGTAAAGGGCCCTTTCCCCCTAGGCCTAAATTGTTTTATTTAAAAAAACACGCCATTTTTTACTTATTTGACAAATGGTTTACTTTTTATTCTCGAAAACCCGCGTTTTATCTTTGAAATTGGTCCGGAAAGTTTCGCTCTAGCTTTTTTAATAAGAAGACGAAGGTGGCAAGAAACAGCCTGATCTGAATCGTCATTTCCCCTAGGTCAAAGCCTCGACCAATCAACCATAGTTTGAGTAGTGAAAAATAAAGTAGAGAGACTGTTATGGAGTACAACAGTCTCTCGTACTAGTGATGGAATTGATTCGAATCAATTCGAATCATTATTCTAGTGAACAATCACTTTTTCGCTAAAGTTAGCGGAACCTCTGACATTGATCCAATATACTCCCGGAGTCAGATGGCTTACATCTACTGAGGTATCGGTACCAGTCACTCGGATGGTTTTCACCAATTTTCCACTTTGATTAAACATTTGCAACTCGGCATCAATCTCCTTTGTCTCTTCCAAACTCAAATTGAAAAAGCCCGTCGTCACCGGATTAGGAAACAACTTCGCTTTTTGCTGGCTCAAGCCATTGGAAGGTGATGAGGGTCTGAAACTACCGATGTCATCATCTGGGCAAGTTCCAGTCTCAAAGTAAAAATCGGAGATTTCACAGCAAGCGTTTCTCACTCGAACTTGTAATTGACCACCGCAAAGACAGGTTCCAAAATCACTGCCAAAACCGAAAGCATTGACAATGAATTGACTGGTTGAATTGCCGTGGTATTCCGGGTTGGGAATGTGATGTCTCCAATAGACAAAAGCATTGTCCATACAATCAAAAGTTTCTCCCGTCGCAGAACTGATGATGGTGCCACTCATTCCACCCGCAAAGCAGTAGGAGACATTGGTCAATTCAACGGAAAACTCCTCGCAGTTTTCTCCACTGTAATCTCCCTGACAAGGCAATTCACAGCTTTCGGCAGACTCAACAAGCGGCTCTCCACCTTTGGGATCTTCCGTTCGGAAAATGCTTCCTCCTCCCTTTTTACGACAGGGAGGCAAAGCAATTTCTTCACAAACTGTTTGGCAAAGAAAGCGCATGATCTTCACTTGAAGCGTTCCCCCACACAGGCAGTCTGGGCTATCTGGACCATAACTGACACTTTCTAGTTCACATTCTTCATTGTAAACTTTCCATTTAACAATATGTGATGGATTGCAGTCGTAGAAATCCCAATCACTGGGATGCCCAATGTGATAACTTGCCCCTTGATAAATACAGTAAGAGGGATAAATTACATATTGCTGTGCACTAATCTGTTGGAGAAAACCCAGCAGCAAAAATAAGGGAAGCCAAAGTAGCTTACTTTTGAGGTTAAAAGTTTTTCTAAGCATAATATTTCAGTGTTTAATTAAAAAATAAAATCCGAATCCATCAAAGCACAATGATTGTGGTCAACCCTGTACTTGTCTACGATTCAACTTCACTCTTTAATTTTTTACATCTGACATTAGGCGATAAAAGCATTCTAATGAGAGGAACCAAGGGAACCATTTTAAGGCCAGCGAAAGCTCGTTTTGAGCCTTGCTTGTATCAAAAGTAGCTAGGTCATCTTCCGAAATATATTTGGGAGAAAGTTTCGTTACTTATTAGAGGTTACAAGAAATTAGTAAGCGTAGGAATAGTGTAGTTTTCAATTTTTT
>JBCCSR010001348.1:0-1762 GCA_039199865.1 Bacteroidota bacterium | reverse complement strand
TGAATCCCCACTTCATTTTCAATGCCCTCAATAGTATTCAAAGTATGATCAACGAAAAAGATCACCGCAATGCACGTTACCAGCTGGCCAAATTTTCCAAACTCATGCGGGCGACCCTCGAACATTCCCGGGAAGCACTCATCCCACTAGAAGAGGAAATAACCGCGCTCAACAATTACCTGAGCATCGAACAAATGAGTCGCAACAACAGCTTTGAGTTCTCGATCACTACTCAAGGAGATACCGACTCCGAGACCTTGTTGGTCCCCCCGATGATGATCCAACCTTTTGTCGAAAATGCCATTCTTCACGGTGTGGCTCACATTGCTCATCCCGGATTGATCGAAGTATTTTTTACCAGGAGAAATGGTTTCCTGGAATGCATTGTTCAAGACAATGGAATTGGTCGGCAGAAGGCCTCGGAGCTCAAAAGCCAAGTAGCCCACCAACATAAGTCTGCCGCACTCCAAGTCACCCAAGAGCGATTGGCCATTTTGAATGGTCCACTTTCCAAAAGTCTACAACACCTAGAGATCAGCGACCGACGCTCCGAAGAGGGAGTGGTAGTTGGGACAAAGGTTTTATTGCGTTTGCCCATTAACGATTTTTAGTCTACTAAGCTAGGCAACTTTTTCCTTGAGTTGGAGGAAGATCATTTGGAGAAGGGTTTCGAAGGGGATGATTTCGATACTCACATTTTCTCCCATGCAGATCGGATGATCATGCAAATATTGGATATCATTTTTCGCCAGTCTCTCGAGCACATCCGATTTAAAGTTGGCACGAGGCATCAGACAAAGGATTTTGATGAATCGCTTTGCTCGACTGGTATCTCTGTTTTTCAAATGTCGATAACTGTAATGCTTAATAGCGTCTACCCGATCAATAAACTTTCCTCGATCTCTGGCCAAGTAAACCAACAACTCAGCGATGAGAATTGCGATGTTCTGACCTTGCTTATCTGCTTGTGCTTTGAATGTTTCATTCAAGTATTTTCCAAGTCGAAATATTCGATCCAGCTGAAAATAGCCCATATGCGATAGAAAACACAAATAAGCCTCAATCATAGCAAACTGTTGTCGAACATCTTCGAATCTGCATTTACGATGTTGGCGATATAAATCATAGGCAACGCGGTACTGTCCAGCATGGATGAAGTTAATGGTTCGATACAGTGCTAGAATGTATTCATTGATGGAGCGTGGATGGATATAATTGACGGCTTCTGAGAAGGTTTGCTCTGCTTCCTCATGTTTTTTTATGGCCATTTGGGCAATGCCGAGATTGGTGTAGAAAAAGTGATAATGAGAAATATAAACTCCATTCTTGTCTTGATAAAACTGCAGGGCCTCATAACAAATATCTACCACAAATTTATACCTCATCGTATGAAAGCCATGAATGACCAACAACATAAATTGATAGGTACAGAACTTAAGACTTTTTCCCTCAAGCGCTTGTAATTCATGAATTGCCTTTTCAAGATAGGCGAAGTCAACGCTTCCTTTTGTTTGCGCAATCACTTCAAATACATAAAACTCAGCTTTTTTTTCAAGTCGATAGGCTTCTAGATAATGATCTACTTGTTTGGCGTAGTCAGCAGCCTTCTTCCGATTGCGCTCATAATAGACATAGTGAAAGTAAAGTGTATTGGATAATTCACAGGCCAGATGAACAAAATTGTATTTTACGGCGTCTCGGTGAGCTTGCTTGATTAGCCTTTTTCCTTCGTACTTTTCTCCTTTTTCCAAAAATTTTTGAC
>JBCCSR010001347.1:0-1763 GCA_039199865.1 Bacteroidota bacterium | reverse complement strand
CTTCTAGGCTGGTCTAGATTTCTTCTGGGCTTGCCCAGACGTCTTTTCTTTATATCTTTAGTCTTTAAGTGTAAAGCCTCTAGGCATGGAGAAGAAAAGAGCTGGCGCAATGCGCTTTTTGGGCCTCTTCCCGTCTAAGCTAGTACTAAAACTTCAGAACCCAATGAAAGAAGACGGTAAAATTTTAATTATTGATGACGAGGAGGATATCTTGTTGTCTTTGCGGTTATTTTTAAGAAATCATTTTTCTCTGGTCAAGACCGAGCACAATCCCAACCTCATTCCACGCCTGTTGCGCCAAAACGACTTTGATGTCATTCTTTTGGATATGAATTTCCGAAAGGGAGAGACCAGTGGGCGGGATGGTTTGAAATGGTTGAAAAAAATTTTGGAACTAAAACCTGGTGCCAACGTCATTGTCATCACCGCTTTTGCCGATGTCGATTTGGCCGTGGAGGCCATTAAGGCCGGGGCAATCGAGTTTGTGGAAAAACCTTGGCGCAACGAAAAACTATTGGCGACCATCAATTCGGTGTACAAGCTCAGTCGATCGAAGCAGGAGGTGGTCCAGTTGCAAAACAAGCAGCGTGCTCTGAGCGAGGGGATTGATCAGCAATTCAACGAAATTATTGGCGAGTCGAATGTAATGAAGCAAATTTATCGGACCATTGAAAAGGTGGGAAAAACCGATGCTAACGTATTGATTTTAGGTGAAAATGGAACGGGGAAAGAATTGATTGCGCGAGCGCTCCATCGAGAGTCTAATCGAGCCAACGAAGTGTTCATTAAAGTCGATTTGGGAGCGATTCCCGAGTCGCTCTTCGAGAGCGAACTTTTTGGTCATGTCAAAGGAGCTTTCACCGATGCTTATCAGGATCGCAATGGTCGCTTTGAAGTGGCTTCCGGAGGAACCCTGTTCTTGGATGAGATTGGCAATTTGTCGATGCCCATGCAAGCCAAATTATTGACTGTTTTGCAAAATCGACAAATTCAAAAAGTAGGGAGTAGTCAAACGATTCCCATCGATATCCGGCTCATCTGTGCCACCAATATGCCCCTACACGATATGGTCAAGGAACACCGTTTTCGACAGGACTTGGTCTATCGAATCAACACGGTCGAGTTGTTGCTTCCCCCACTGAGAGAACGAGCGGAGGACATTTTGATGCTGACCGATCATTTCCTCAAAAATTTTGCGAAGAAATACCAGAAAGAGAAAATAAAAGTAGCGGCCAAAACTTATGATAGATTGAGTGATTATCATTGGCCGGGGAACATTCGAGAATTGCGCCACGCTATTGAACGGGCCGTTATTTTATCGGAGGGAGATACCCTACAAACAGATGACTTTCTCTTCCTCAGTTCCCAAGAAGAAGAATCTGCCAATCAGGTAGACAATTACAACTTGGAGGAATTGGAAAAATGGGCGATCCAAAGAGTATTGACTAAAAACAAGGGGAATATCAGCAAAGCAGCCCAGGAATTGGGCATCACTCGAGCCGCTTTGTATCGACGAATGGAAAAGCATGGCCTTTGAGCAATCATCGAAAAACTATTATCAATTGACGGAGTGGTATTGAAGAAAAGAGCAGATTGCGCCTGCTAAAATCTACTGTCGATTAGGAAAATCAACCAATATGTTTAAAAATTTCAAAGTCAATGTTATTGCGCGTTTGTTGTCGTTAATTGCTTTGGTATTGGCTTTTGTCTACTGCTTCAATAATACAGAATACTATATCACCATGTTTATCTTGGTGGTGTTG
>JBCCSR010001346.1:0-1769 GCA_039199865.1 Bacteroidota bacterium | reverse complement strand
TTTCAGAATGTTTTAAACAAGTGGCGCAACTATATTAACTCTCGTAAAGGAAAACTAAAATAGTTAGTGAATGAACATTGATCGTAGAATTGAAGTACTCGTTGAATTAGGCAAAAGATTGGAGCAAAAAGACGAAGGACTAGCGCAAGCCATTCATTTGGCTTACCTAAAAAATCCTTGGTTTACCAAAGAAAATACCCAGCAAGCGATTGAGGCGATTTGTACGCAGATGCTCCAAGCCGATCAATTGCAGACTTGGGTGGCATCATATGACATAAGGGATCCCAAGCCGAAGAAAACAGTAGGGATCATCATGGCAGGTAATATTCCACTCGTTGGCTTTCATGATTTGCTATGTGCGTTTGTCGCGGGCCACCACGCAAAAATCAAGTTGTCCGAGAAAGACGCTCAATTGGTTCCCCATTTGCTCAAAATAATGTTGGAAATTGATGAGGAAACGGCATCTTATTTTGAAATCATCGAAAGATTGTCGGGCTTTGATGCAGTGATTGCAACGGGTAGTAATAACACTGCTCGTTATTTCAATGCTTATTTTGGCAAATATCCCCATATCATCCGAAGAAATCGCAAAACAGTGGCCATTCTCAACGGGGAGGAACGCCATGAGGACTTGCTGGCGCTGGGGCAAGATGTTTTTCGCTATTTCGGATTGGGCTGCCGAAATGTTTCTAAATTGTATTTACCCAAAGATTATCAATTTGAACCCCTCTTGGAAGCGTTTCACAGCTTCAAGGATTTGGCCCTACACCACAAATACAAGAACAACTTTGACTACAACTACACATTGCTGATCTTAAATAGTATTCCATATCAAGCCAATGGCTGTATTTTAATGTCTGAAAATGCTTCGCTGGATTCTAGAATTGCAAGTCTCCATTACGAATTTTATGATTCTTTGAAAGCGGTCGAGCAAATGCTATCAGATCAGTCGGAGTCCATTCAATGTGTTGTTACCGCTCGTTCATTTGACCATTGGAAGACCTTGCCTTTTGGACAAGCTCAAAATCCAGGTTTATCTGATTATGCCGATGGGGTCGATACCATGCATTTCTTAAAAAGGATTTGAGGTTCCCTTAACTCAAGCAAACTACTATGCCCAGAATTAGTAAAAAGGAAAAGGCCGAAGCCATCATGAATATCTTGGAGGAACTCTATCCGGAAACGCCCATTCCATTGGACCACCAAGATCATTATACACTTTTGGTGGCGGTCTTGTTGTCTGCTCAATGTACCGACATTCGGGTCAATCAGGTTACTCCCCATTTGTTTGCTCGCGCGGCTAGTCCTGAAGAAATGGTCAAGGTTCCCGTCGAGGAAATTGAAAACATTATCCGGCCTTGTGGTTTGGCGCCGCGCAAGTCGAAAGCTATCCTAAGACTTTCCCAAATTTTAATCGAAAAATACAACGGAGAAGTCCCCAATGATATGGAAGCGCTAGAAGAACTTCCCGGAGTGGGACACAAGACCGCTTCTGTGGTTGTTTCCCAAGGCTTTGGCGTACCTGCCTTTCCCGTCGATACCCACATTCATCGGCTTGCTTATCGGTGGGCCTTGAGTACTGGAAAAAATGTAGTGAAAACGGAGGAGGACCTCAAGCGCGTCTTTCCCAGGGAGAAATGGAATAAATTACATTTACAGATTATCTTTTTTGGCCGATCCCATTGTCCGGCACGAGGGCACAAACCGGAGGAGTGTCCGATTTGTAGCGTTTATGGTAGAAAAAGTTTGAAAAAATAGGAGTGTGGGGA
>JBCCSR010001345.1:0-1788 GCA_039199865.1 Bacteroidota bacterium | reverse complement strand
CCGAGGAATCGCGTGCCAAGCCCACCCGTCGGGAGAAAAAAGGGCGAGCACTGGGAAAACCCGCCAGGTCGAATAGATCGCTGTTTTCTAAAAAAAACTGGCGCCTCTCCGGAAATCGAAATTCGAAACGGGTCAGGTTAATGATTTGATCGTCGACTTCCACCTGAGAAAAATCGGGATTTAAAGTGAGGTCCAGGTTTAAAGAGGGAGTGACGGCAATTTTGGCGTCGAAACCTGCCTGAAAATCGGAATTTTGTTCGACGGGGTCCACTTCTCTATTGGCCGAAGTATTGGCAGTGATGTAGGGGATAAAGGAAATATTGGTTTTGGCAGCGGGGATGGGATCATCCCAGACCAGTTGGCCACCGTAGGGAAAAGAGGCCGTGACAAATTGAATTGGCGTCCGGATCCAACTGGTTTTTCGATTTCTTTTCAACTCCCACCGGTCCATGGAAATGTTCCATTCGCGGACATTACTTTTGTAGCGGAAACTTTTGAACGGAATGGCCAATTCCGCAATCCATTTATCCGAATAGCGAATTACTTTGGAATACCATTTATTGTCCCAAAAAGAACTGAAGGAGTCGCCTCCAGTCCCCCCTCCCGTAACGGTACCTTCCATTTGAATGCCCGCAGGGGTGATGACAAAGAAAAAACCATTTAACTTATCGTTGTACGGGCCAATGGCAAATCCAACATTGTCATTGCGGTCGTAATCAAAATCCCGTCGAAGTGAGTTGACGATATCTGGCGTTTCATCATCATAGCAAACAAAGGAGGCGTAGAAGTATTCATCGTCGAAGGTGAAACGAGCTTCCGTTTGGAGGGGAGCTTTCAAGGTATCTACCGGATAGTTCGTATACCAGTTGTCAGCTACGTCGGCTGTCTGCCAATCAGATTCCTCCAATCTTCCATCCAAAATGATCTTGCTTTTGGCTTTTTTAATGTGTAGTTCCGTACCCGGCTGGTTTTGACTGTATCCATTGGTAAGGGCCCAGAAAAGGACAGACAACAGGACTGCGATTGATCGAACGTTCACTATCTTTTAAATTTGGCTTTGATGATAAAAATGGGTTTCAATAATTGTTGAATAGAAGCCAAAGGTAGGAATTAATTGGCTAAATCATTCGCGAAAGATGGGAAAGCCACCCCACTCACTGAAGTAGCTTACTTGCTCAAAATAGCAATCAAATGCTCATTACAAAATGATTTTCCCAAAGTGGACAAGCATGGAGCGGGGGGAGTTCAGCAGTGGCATTGAATGTGGTACGATCTCCTCTACCGCAAAGATGGATTCATGAATCGACAAGGTGATTTGAAAAAATAAAAAGCATTTGGCGAAGGAATTTGAAATTCCAGTTGTCAAAAGAGAAAATATCAACTCACAAAAAAATAATCCACCAATGAAGTACTTCATTTTTTCAGCAATCCTCCTCCTAGGAAACATGACTTTGCTTAGCTCCTGTGGAGAAGCGGAGAGTCCTTGCACCGAAACGACTTGGTATGAAGATGCCGATACTGATGGCTTGGGGAATCCCGATATTAGCCTGGATGATTGTGAACAACCTGCTGGCTACGTAGCCAACGCCAATGATACGGATGACACCGATGCCGGAAGTGATTTTTTAATCAATGCCAGCTTATTCAATAGTGCATCCCTTATTTCTTTCGAAAGAGTTACATCGACTTTAGAAGACGGTAGCTCCGCAGAATGCTTTCAACTCACTTTTTCTAGCAACCCCGTAGAAAGTGGCCCCTTTTGTCCGGAAACCATCAATGATGTCGCTG
>JBCCSR010001344.1:0-1800 GCA_039199865.1 Bacteroidota bacterium | reverse complement strand
TTGAAAAACACAGCTTGTCGATGAGCTTCGCGTTGATCAATCGGAAGTTGGGTGCAACGGAAGTGGAACCAATTGAAGGGGCCGGCACAAGTCATTTTACCGAAGCGATTTGGCGGTTGAATTATCGTTGGAGTTTCTAAAAAAAGCCAGATGAATATTCATTCATCTGGCCTGAAATTATTGACAAAAACTAACAAGACTTTTGTGTCATTGGGTTAACTGAGCAGTCTGATGCTTACACTACAAGCTGGTATTTTAAAATGGTGATATGACAGGGAATTGGATTGCTGTAGTTCATTACTGGATGATAAAACGTTGCAGCTTTTGTTCTTTGTCTGTGTAGTGAATCGCTAAATGATAAGTTCCCGGACTGGCCTGAGATAAGTCAATAGGGAAGTCTCGACTAAAGGGACCGCTTTGTTCCCAAATGATTTGTCCCATCATATTCCATACCTCAATTTTACGCACTTCTGTTTCATCCGAGAATTGAAGATGAAACTGACCTCTATTGGGATTGGGAGCCATTTGAACGGAACGTTTTATCGTCAATGTATTCGCATTAGCGTCTTCTTCCGAAGAGGGGAATGGTGGTGGCCCCGGAGGAGGTAAGAGGGTAGCGGGGGCACAGTCACAGTGAGACATGACGGTAATGGGATCAGAGGTTTTACTGCATGCTTCTCCCATTTGTTCCCAAAAAACCGTTACGGTATATTCCCTCGTCCCACAGTTATGGCTAAAAGTGGAGCCCGTATTTCCGTGACTCCACAGTAAAGTATATTCGGTTCCTTCATCGTCGAATACGACATCCACACTGACATCGTAATCACATCTCAACAACTTAGGAGGCCAAGTCAAATCGAAAGGAGTCACCGTGATATTGATAGCTGGATCGAAGGTACAGCAGGAGGCACTGTTTAGGAAGTTGAGCGGTTCCACGAATACCTCGGGACAATCGGGGGAAGGATCGGAGGAGTTGGCTGGGATAGTGACTTCATCACACAGCGCGGCACCATATCGAATGGAAACGCGTACTTGTGAGGGATTGGGGGATTGTGAAAAATTGACGGCCAATTGCAGTTCATAATCTCCTGCCGGGATTTGACAGTTTGCGGGAAAGGTAAAGGGGACAAAAGAGCTAACAGAAGGAGTAATGTTGGGAATAATAATGTTATTGCGCTCCTGGGTGAAAATTAACTCGTCCTCTAAATACAATTTAAAGGTACAGTGCATTGTTAATTCTCTCTGAGCTGAGTTGAAAGCTTCGTATCCAATGGGAATTTCCGCTTCAGGTTGATAGGAAACACTGGTAAGATCTAGCTTATCAAAAACGATGGTCATCTTTGGCTGTCCAAAAACGGCGCCACAGCAGATGGTCAACAAGAGGGTAAAGAATAATATTCTTTTCATGATATTAATTTTTTGGTGAAAAATTGAAATGAAATACTTGCCCTTTAATCTTTGGAATCATCGGGGTTTTTTACTTCGATGATCTCGCTAAATTGGGCAAGACTACCATCGTTGAAAATGGGTTTGAATAAGAAGTACCAGGCCTCATCGTCGGCAATGCTTTGCTTGAGTTCAATGGTATTGGGTTCGACAATCTGGTACATGGAAATGCTTTCCTGGCTAGGTCCCCGATAAACGATAATTTCTTCTAGAATGTCCTGGTGTTGTAAATCCCAGCGAATGGTCGACTCCTTTTTTTCTTTATTAAAATCGACCTCAAATTGAGCGAAGGCAGATTTGGGTTTACTTGATCTTGTATTGACCCGCATGGGGCGAGATGGAGCAGAACTCAAT
>JBCCSR010001343.1:0-1803 GCA_039199865.1 Bacteroidota bacterium | reverse complement strand
GGGTGTCCTTTAGCCGTTGGGCAAATTGGGGGACTTTTGCTTCAATCAGTTCGGGGTTGAGCATTTTGACTTCCTTTTCTGCGGCCTCTTTTGACCAATTGAACTTTGTTCCAAAAGTAACAATGGATTGGATCTGTTCTGGATGATCCAAGGCCAGATTTAGCGCCACATAACCGCCCATACTATACCCAAAGATATGCGTCCTGCCTAACTGCTTTTCTTCGATAAAAGTCTTTACCTGTTGGGCCAATGCTTTCATTGTAAAATGGGTTTCACTGGGGTCACCACCATGTCCCAAAAAGTTGAGGGAATGGACCGCAAAATGAGGGGAAAGCAAAGGGGCTAATGCTTGCATTTGTTGCTGGCTACCCAGGGCGCCGTGGAGCAAAATAATGTTTTCTTTCATGGTCAGATTGGTTTTGGATCAGCGTATGAAAATATTGGGGGTTTAATTTTTTGAAAAAAATAAATCGTCATAATCTGCGGATGAAGGCGTTTGGGTATTGTCGGAGTCCGTCATGATGACGATGGCAGGGACCTTTTTTGATATTACTTTCTTTTTACGGTAAAACCGCTTACAGTCCACTAACACATGTCTATTTTGCCAACTTTCGCTCAGCCTTGCTTCAAACCGATCGATCCACAAAATGTCTTCTTGAAGTCTCGGTTGGTGATTGAATACAAGTAAGATGAGCACGAGAAAAAAGTAGCGCATAGCACTGAAATTTGATTTTGTTTTGTTCGCAAATCGGAAATTTACAAAGTACTTGTTAGCATTCCAAACGTTTGGAGCAAGGCAATATTCTCTTTTTGTCTCATTCAAGAGGCCAAAGCTATCAACGGTCTTTAGAAACCTATTGAATTTATCAATGGTTGTAATCTATTGACCGTCTAAACGTCCTGTAATGCTTTGGAAGACCTCGACTTTTGGCAAGTAAAATCAATCATTTTTCACATCTTTTTTCAATGATGATGACGGTTCCATCTAAAATTCCATAAGATGATTTTTCTTGAAAGGTGTGATTTTTAGGTTCATAAACTTGCCCACAAACGGTTTCGGGCATGGGAACATAATCGTACCAAAGATCATTGCCTTTCCATGTGATATCAAACAACATGGTATTGCAGGGAAGGTTAATGGTTGTCTTTCCTCCAAAATTCCTAGCGCTTTCATTTTTGGTACAACTTGGGGTAAACGCAATGAGCAATACCAGTACTATGTTCATTCGATTGAATGGTTTCATAAGCTGATTTTTTGAGAGAAGCAATTTGTCATTTCGGTACTGATCGTACCATTTCGGATTTTGAAGATTAGTGATGCAATGCGTATGGGTTAAATCCCTACAAATTTAGAATGCTTGACGAGTCTAACAATGAACACTAATCCCTCTAGTCCAAAACAAAAATCAAACTTATTGGTCATTCAAACAATGAATCAAGGTTAATAAATTCGCTTTCTGATGCGACTCAAGGCTTGAGGAGTGACGCCGACATAGGAGGCAATGTATTTTAGTGGAATTTCTTTGATCAGTTTGGGGCGTTCTACAAATAGATTGAGATATCTTTTTTCTGCGGTCTCATTGAGCAAGGCCAACTCTCTTTTGATTTCTTTGACAAACAAGGTTTCGGTAATCAAGCGTCCAATCTCGTTTCCAACCTGGGTAGTCTTGTAAATCTCCGCAAGATTTGAAAATGTTAGTCTCCATACTTTGGTTTTGGTAAGGGATTGAATTTGGTACGAACAAGGGGTCTGAGTGATAAAAGAATCATATCCGCTTGCCAATTCATTTTCAAACCCAAAGC
>JBCCSR010001342.1:0-1804 GCA_039199865.1 Bacteroidota bacterium | reverse complement strand
CTTCAAACGAGTGCCCCAACAGTTTTTACTCCGCTACTGCTCGATGTTTATTACTCATGGTGGTATGAATTCCGTCAAGGAAAGTATCATGGAGGCCGTCCCCATGCTGGTTTACCCTATTGATATCGACCAAGTAGGCAATGCCCGAAAAGTAACGTACAAAAAAATGGGTTTGCTCGGAGAATTGAAATCAGATAGCAAAAGAGAAATTGAAAGAAAAATCCGAAAAATGTTGGACGAAAACGATCAGTTCAAACAAAATATACAAGCATTTAGAGATCAAGTTTTGGCCACTCGAAATGTGGAAAAAATTATTCCCATTATCGAGGCCACTGCTCCGATATCTTAAACTGTTATGACTGGACACCATGAGGTCTTCAATGTCTAGTTATCCATCATCCATCTAAACTTTGGGTCAAGCAATTGACTCGGAATTAAAAAATAAAAAACATTGAAACAACTTGTTATTTGCTCAAAAGATTTGCATTTGCACTACGACCGAGTCTTGGATTATGGTGAAATGCAATTGTACAATCAGCCCATTCATTTTGCTTTAATCGAATACCAAGCGCCTCATTTTCAACCCCAAAAATCCCCCAAGGGCGTATTGGTTAAAAAGAAGGCATTCTCTTGCAATTACCGCGATCGAAGTATCATGAATACTTTGAGAGAGCGGATCAATCAAAGTAAAAATCTTACTTTTTTCCCCATTGGATCGGAGTTTGCCGGTGAGGTAGTCAAAGTGGGAACTGAGGTCAATCATTTGAAAATAGGAGATCGCGTCATCGCAGATGCCTTCTATCAATTTCCGCCCATTTCAATGGCTCCTCCCGGATTGCCTACCAACAGTGCTTCCAGAGAATATGAAGTATTCCACGAAGAAAAATTGGCCAAAATTCCGGAAAACATGTCAGCCTCAGTTGCTGCGGCATTCACCATCGGTGCCCAGACCGTTTACTCCATGATTGATCGACTCCAACTCAAACCTGGGGCTCGTGTACTCGTCACTGGTGTCAAGTCAAAAACCTCCTTATTTGCTATTCAAGCGCTCAAAAATAAGGGAGTAGACATTTGTGGGGTGTCGAGAAGTCAAGTTGATGTCGCTTACTTTAAAAGATTGGGACTAAGCCATGTCTTCTGCATTGGCGATAAAAACATTGGTGAGCTACCAGAAACACTGACCTACTTGAAAGACCATGGTCCCTTCGATGCTGTCATTGATCCGTTCTCCGATTTTTACCTATTGAAAGTCTTGGATGCCATGGCCTTTGGCAGTCGATACATCACCTGTGGATTGTCCAATCAAACAGAAGAGAAATTCACCCTCGTGGACCTAACACAGACCTTCGGTAAAATCTTGTTGCTAAACATTTCTATCATCGGCAACTGTCTGGGTACTACCCAACATCTACAGCAAGCCCTTGACGATTATTCACAGCGGAAGTTTGAGGTGACCATCGGGTCAGAAATCGAAAATGATATTACTGCATTTATGGAAAAGTCTTTTTTAGATCACGAGCATCGAGGAAAAGTTATTTATAAATATTCAGATTATTAAACCTTTTAAGCATTGTTGAGGGATGAAGAAAATTCCATTTCACTTTCTAGATGAAGTCTTTGTACGAGCCCCCATTTATACTTATCGAAAAAATATCGATGAGGAGGCAATCTTGCAACTCTTGGACGATCCATTTTTTATCGAAGCCATCTACGTTTCCTCTAATGGACTGTACGAAAAATGCATTAAGCTCAAAAATGGGCAAATTGATGATCCCGTAGAAAAGAGGGGAATTGTCTTTAGCTT